>CAZDWQ010000016.1:0-23572 GCA_964509285.1 uncultured Pseudomonadales bacterium | reverse complement strand
AATTACAAAGTACTAAATTACAAAAGTGGTGCACTTCAACTGCGAATTGAGGTAAACCTGTTCTTTGCATACACAGTCCTTTTACCAATATTATATATACTTATACAGTGCATAATACTGCTAAAGACGTACTTCGTCTATACGTACCATAAAAAATAAACTATATTTATAGTGTGAAATCGAAATCATTCTCAGCAAGTGCCATTGTCTTAAAACGAGTTAATGTTGGTGAAACAGACAGAATTGTTAACCTACTAACCCAAGAATTTGGAAAAATTACCGTTGTTGCTAAGGGTGTACGTAAAATGAGCTCTAGTAAAAGAGCTTATTTGGAACCTGGAAATATCATTAAAGCATTTTGTATTGAAACAAAATCGTTACCACTCCTTACACAAGCTACATTAATTGAAGATTGCTCAATAATGAAACAAAATTTGAGTGCATATAGGTCACTCTCACAACTGCTTGAAATTTTTGAAAAACTTTTCGTTGAGGTTGAGCTTGAACCAGAAATATTTCACTATGCATTACTACTGCGAAAACAAGTTGTTGTAGGTAAAGCTCCCGCATCGTTCGCGAGAGAAATACTTGGAAAAATTATTGTTCAGCTTGGGTTTCAACACCCCGATGAATCAAAATACAACACTATTTCCGACTATATCTCAGCATTATCAGATAGTAAAGTGAAAAGCTTTGAGTATCTACAAGTGAAAACATAAAGTAATTTTCGATGATATAATTGTCACATATCTTATGACTGAACAAACACAACAACCAACCTTAGAAGAAATTGTAAGCCTCTGCAAAAGACGAGGCTTCGTTTTTCCAACTTCTGCAATTTATGGAGGTTTGGCAAATTCATACGATTATGGTCCACTTGGTGCACAATTATTAAAAAACATTAAGGATGTTTGGTGGAAAACATTTATTAACAAACGCACAGATATGGTGGGTCTTGATTCCCAAATTTTACTGCACCCAGAAACTTGGGTAGCTTCTGGCCACGTAGGTTCTTTTTCTGATCCTTTAGTTGATGACTTAGTTTCTAAAAAACGATATAGAGCGGACCACTTAATCGAAGCCTGGATACAAAAGCAAAAAGAAAAAGGTAACAAAAACTTTGATTCTTTTGTTATTGAAGATCTTTCCATTGAACAAATGAGCGAATTTATCAAAGAAAATAAAATTTTAAGTCCTGATGGTAATCCAGTTGGCGAACCAAAAGCATTTAACTTACTTTTTGAGACTGCAATCGGTACAGTTTCTGGTGAAAAATCAAAAATATATTTGCGAGGTGAAACCGCACAAGGTATTTTTACTAACTTCAAACAAATCTTGGATTCAACAAGAGTTCAGCTCCCTTTTGGTGTTGGCCAAATTGGAAAAAGTTTTAGAAATGAAATCACAACTGGTCAATTCGTTTTTAGAACTCTTGAATTAGAACAAGCAGAAATTGAATATTTCTTTAATCCAAATCAAACAAAATGGGAAGAACTCATGGATTCATGGAAACAGGCAATGCACAATTTTGTCACAAAGACACTTGGTGTTCGCGAAGAAAACGTGCAATGGCGCCGTCACTCTGACAGCGAAAGAAGTTTTTATAGTAAAGACACCTATGATCTTGACTACAACTTCTCTTTTGGCTGGAAAGAATTGTGGGGTGTTGCATACAGAACTGATTATGACCTTAAGCAACATATTAAACATTCTGGTGAAAAACTAGAATACCGCGATCCACATTCTGGCGAAGTATTAGTTCCCCACGTTATTGAACCAGCACTTGGTATCGGTCGTGCTTTCTTGATGGTACTTACTGACGCGTACTGGAACGATAGAGAGAAAAACAGAATCGTCCTCAAACTCAAACCAAGTTTAGCACCATACAAAGTTGCTGTCTTCCCATTACTTAAAAACAAAACAGAACTGGTAAAAAAAGCTCAAACAGTTTTCAACCAATTATCAGAAAAATTTGAAACAATCTGGGATGATAGAGGAAATATAGGTAAACGCTACTTGTACCAAGACGAAATCGGAACCCCATTCTGCGTCACAATAGATTTTGACAGTTTAGAAGATAACACCGTTACAATCAGAAATAGGGATACTGCCGAACAGTTGCGAATGCCAATCTCTGAACTTGAAAGCCATATTAGCTCCATGTTAGTATAAACACTATGAATAAAAAACAACTTCCGGTTATTGCCGTCGTGCTACTAGTTATTATTGGTGGAGTTTTTATGCTCACCAGGAATAATAAAACAGACACCACTCAAGAAGATAAAGCCCTCAAAAAAAGAAAAATTTCAGAACCAGTTAATGTGATTGAACTTTCAGAACGACCATATATTCTTATAAAACCAAATTCTGATGGACGCAACTTAACTATTGAGGTTAGCTCAATCAAAAAAGATGCCACTGAAGCAGAGTATGAACTCGAATACAAATCTGGTTCACTCCAGCAAGGTGTATTTGGCTCACTCTCTTTGGCAACTATGCCAGCTTCAACTAGACAACTAATGGGTAGTTGTAGTGCTGGAGGCTCTTGTACTTACCACGAAAACGTTACTGGAGGAACTTTGGTATCTCGATTTATCGGTCCAGAAAACTATGCTCTCAAAACTGAGTGGAGATATATTGAAAACAAAGATAAGTCAACACAACTCGGTTCAACAGACGCCAAATTTCAACTAACTTCATCAGACCTCTCTAAAGTCAACATCGCTGTTATTGGAGACTCCTCAGGACTACCAGACAAAGTTAAAGGCGATGTTGTCTCTGCACCATACTACCTCGCAACTGTTCCAAACGTCACCGGAACTGCTGAACTTACCATGAGAGCAAACGAAGAAGGCAACCTTAAAATCATGGGCTGGGACGGTAAAGTCTGGAAAGAATTCAAAGGCACTGTTGACGGAAAATCAATTACTGCAAAAGTAGATTTACTCCAAGCTTACGTTGTAGTTAAATAATAATTACTTGCTGTTATTGGCTTTTTTATAATTTTTTGGTAGAATACATGAACTATGGAACCAGACCCTCTACCTGATACGTTGGTGTATCGTCATTCGAACGATACGCAAATTACCAATCAAGATATCAATCAACTGCTAGGAATTTCAAAAAAGAGTAAACAAGAATCAGTCTTGTATCTGTTTGCTAAGAAAATAATTATTCTAACAGCTACAATTACTACTTTTATTTATCTCAGTTTTCATTACTTCAGTTAAAAAAACTAGAATTCTTCTGCGATAAACTTTTTCAGTTCTGAGCCTAATTCAGGATCATTTTTTGCAACTACAATGTTAGCCTTTAGCCAATTCAGAACGTTTCCTCCGTCTAAATATCTACCCTCTGGTGTATAGATAACAACAGGGCTGTTTTTGGCCAAATTTGTAGCGGTATCTGTAATGTAGTACTCACCACTTTGAACATCTGGCTCTTGATCTTTTAGGAATTCAAAAACTTGAGGTGTAAAAATATATTTACTAATATTTATTAAATTTGAAGGAGCAGTACCTGATTCAGGTTTTTCAACCAAATTAGTCAAAAACGTATATCCGTTCTCTTTTCTAGTTTCTGCGACACCATATCTGTGTAACTCTGATTCTGGCTTTGTAATACACGTTACAAGAGCTTGTGCACCAGATTTTTCGAATAATTGAATCATTTCTTTCGCTGCAATAGTATTTGGGTTGTAAATAAAATCATCACCCATAAAAACTAAGAATGCTTCTTCATTCTTTAGATATTTTTTAGCAAGCTCTAATGGAATTGCCGTTCCATATCTATCAGCAATTGTTTGCGTGACAAACCTGAATTTAATATGTTCCGAAAACGTAAGCTCAGCTTTGCTGTACTTATCAGCTTTCCCAAGCTTCTCCATATGTTGTTTCAGTGATCTCGACTCAGAATAAAAATGTTCAACCAAGTGATTTTCGTTCTCTTTGACAACAAAAATAATTTCTTCAATGCCGGCAGCTAAACAATCTGACACAACGTAGTCAATCATTGGCCTATTTAAAATAGGCAACATCTCTTTTTGGATTGTTTTTGTGATTGGCAGAAATCTGGTTCCAAATCCTGCACAAGTAATGAGAGCCTTCTTTATTTGCATATTTTCCAATTATAAACTAAAAAAATTACTTCCTCATATTTACGATATGCGTAATATATGCTTTTCGCTTCTGAACTTTCGCCATAACTAAGTCAGCAACAATAATAATTACAAAAAATAATAAGATATCTATGGTAACATTTTTATCTGAAATTAAGAACTTTTCTGTCAATATGTGTAATGCTTCTGAAAAAGATTTGTAAGCCAAGTACAGAAAGGCAAACGTGGCGATAAAAGAGAGTAGCGCACTCTCAACCATTTTCTTGGTAAATTTAGGCGAAACAAAAATTAAAATATCAATAAAAATATCAGCAAAATAAATACCAATCAACAACCCAAATACATTGTAAATAGTCATCGCACCCATATACCCAATTAAATCATCTAGACCTATTAAAAATGGCAAGAAAAATGACCACTTAGCCAGATCCATAGCTTTCATTGGTTTAACGTCTGGTTTTGCCATTTCAGGCATCCAAAAAGTGAATACTCTAGTTAAATAGTGTAAAACAGTCACAAAAACAACTGTTATCTTTGAAAATAGTTTTGGGATTTGTGACGAATGTTCAAAATACTCCATTCCCTCATATGCAAGTTTAATCATCACGCTACCAGCAAAAATAAGTATCGGAGTAATCAACCAAAAAATCTCTTTTGCAAACCCCCACAAAAAAAGCACGAGTGTAACACCAACGTAACATCCTAAAACAGTTGCAACATTCATAACCACTCTAGCTTTTGAACCCGGATTTGTGACTTGCATTCTGCCAATAATTAAAGCGTAGTCAATAGCTGTAACAAAGTATAAGAAAAAACCAACAAAAACATCAACAAAGTTAAATTTAAGTAAAACTTTTTCAGTTAAACTTGGATTTATTAAATCTGTAATGAAAAATTTAGAAGAAATAATAAAAAATACATAAAAAAGTGCACAAATAACAACAGGAAGTAATTGATTTAATAATTTTCCTCTTTTTGTAGTAGTGTTTGCGTCAAGCCAGGTGAAAATGTTTTGCATAATAAAAGTATTCTAACTTATAGATTGTGCTCTCGCCACAGGAGTTAGCAGCAAAAATATCACAGCAAAATTATATGGGCTTATTTTAATTCACTTTTCGGGTATTTTGGGTGTTTGCATCTAACCAGATGTGTTTTATACTTTCTCTTGATAGTGGTTAAAAATGGTAAAAGAGCCTGTAAAACAAATGTTTATTGGAAAATATTACTACAGTTTAGAAGAAAAAGGCAGACTCTCTTTACCAAAAGAATTTAGACAAGAAAACAACTCATGGGTTGTTACCAGAGGTTTAGATGGCGGTTTGTTCCTTTTCAAAGAATCAGACTTCCAAGCTCAACTACAAAATCTCTTGTCGCGCACATTCACAAAAAAAATACATCGTGACTTTGTAAGGTTGATGACAAATGAAGCTAAAGTAGTTACCCCAGACAAAAATGGTCGAGTACATCTGCCCGAGTACTTGATTTCTTTTGCAAAATTACAAAAAACAGTCGTGATCGTTGGCAGTCTTGAAAAAATTGAAATTTGGGATCAAGACACCTATCACGCTTATATTGACTCAATCGAGTCAAATGCTGAAGAAATTGCAGAACAACTGGAGGATTATGGAAAATAAGCACATTACTGTCATGTTAGAAGACGCCATAGAGGCTTTAGATATACAACCAAATCGGTGGTATATCGACGGAACTTTTGGCAGAGGCGGACATACAGCAAAAATTCTACAAGCAGGCGGAAAAGTTATTGCATTTGATTTTGATCAAGAAGCAATAGACTATGGCACAGAAAAGTTTGCTGATGAAATAAAATCAGGCAAACTCATTCTCATCAGAGAAAACTTTGCGTACTTAGCAGAAACAATTTCATACTTACAAACAAACAATCAGGTCGGTGAAATTCATGGAGTTCTCCTTGATTTTGGCACCAGCACTCAGCAACTTACCTCGCAAGAAAGAGGATTTAGCTTTGACGGAGATGGGCCATTAGACATGAGAATGGATCAAAGACTTGGAGTACAGGCGAAAGATTTGCTTGCAATTATTCCTGAAAATCAACTCATTGAATTGTTTAGAGATTTTGGAGGAGAAATAGACGCAAAAAGAATTGTAAAAGCAATCAAATCCTCAAGAACTCCAATTACGCAAACCAATCAACTCGCTGATTTAATTGTCAAAGTCAAAGGCAGACAAAAAGGCAAATTGCACCCTGCAACAAAAGTGTTCCAGGCACTGCGAATTGCGGTAAACACTGAACTCGACAATATCACCGCATTACTTCCACAGGCACTCAACATTTTGGTTATCGGTGGAAAAATCGTCACGATTGCATTTCATGAAGGAGAAGACAAGATTGTAAAACACACTTTTAGATCTTGGGAAACTGAAAACCTTGGTTCAACAGCAAAGAAACCAGCAACTCCTTCAGAAGAAGAAGTAAGTACAAATACGCGTGCCAGAAGCGCAAAAATGAGGGTCTTTATTAAAGGCAGACATGAACAACAATAAAATAAAATTCTATTACACAATTCTACTTTTAGTCTTAGGAATAAAAGTAGTTGCCACTATTTTTAGTAGTGGCTTATCTGTACACCACGGGAAAAAGATCGCACACCTCCAAGTACAAAAAAACAATTTACTAGAACAACAAATGCGTTTAAGTAATGAACTTTCAGACAAAAGTTCACTGGCTTCAATTATCACAGAGTATGATGTTTCCAACTACATTGCAATTTCGAAACCATTAGTTCTCAACAGCTCTACAACAGTTGCTTCAAACTAATGATATAGTTACAGTTGATGATTAGCTCAAGGAAACCAGCACAACAACCAACTTCTCAGATTATATTTAGAGGGAAAATAAGCCTGTTTTTTTTGTACTTTTTTTTACTTGTAATTACGGTTCGACTATTTTATTGGCAAATACTCAAAAACGATGACCTTTCAAAGGAAGCTGAAGATCAATACACTCGATCAGTTACTCTCACTGGTAACAGAGGGTATATTTACACTGCAGATGGCTATACTTTGGTTGCCAATCAACAGGTATACACTGTATTCGCCCAACCTCACACTCTTACAGAAACTCCGGATTCTATTGCCCATAAACTCATGCCACTACTACTCCCAGAGTTAGAGGAGTATAGAGATGCTTCCCAAAGTGCAATCAAAACAGAAATCGCTCAAAATTTTGAGTCTCAAATTACTGAGAAACTAAAGAAAGACGCCAAATGGGTAAACTTAAAAGCCAATATCTCAGAAAATACTAAAAAATTGATCACTGACCTAAACATTCATGGCATAGGTTTTGATGCACACCTCAAACGAGACTATCCTGAAGCTTCAATGGCTGCACACATCACTGGTTTTGTCGGAAAAGATGCGAACGCAAGTGACATTGGCTACTTTGGAATTGAAGGAGCTATGGAGAATGAACTCAAGGCTCGGACAACTAAAAACACAGTCCTCACTGACGCACTTGGACTCCAACTTTCTGGAAAAAACTCAATTTCTGAACAACTGATTGATGGGAGAAGTGTGACTCTAACTATTAGACGTGACATTCAAAATATTATTGAAACTGAACTAAAAAAGGCAGTCGAGCTATATGGTGCTAAATCAGGTGAAGTAATTGTAATGGAACCAACTACTGGAAAAATACTTGGGCTTGCAGCATATCCCAACTACTCTCAAGCAGAATTTTACAAATTTGACTCAAATTTTCACAAAAACCCAACACTCAGCGATTTATATGAACCTGGCTCAACTTTAAAAACACTCACCGTTTCTGCTGGAATAGAAGAAGGCGTCATCACACCAGAAACTCAATGCGATATTTGTGCTGGCCCAAGAGTATATGGAAAATATACCATTAGAACTTGGAATAACGAGTACACTCCGAACATAACTATGGAAGAGGGATTAGCAAAATCAGATAACACTGCAATGATTTTTATTGCTGAAAAATTAGGGATTGATACGTTTAAAAATTATTTACAAAAATTCAAAATTGGTGAGCAGATACATATTGACTTACAAGAAGACGGAAACACTCCATTTCCAAAAGACTGGGGGGAGGTAAAATTGGCTACAACTTCATTTGGCCAAGGAATTGTCGCAAATAGTATGCAGATACTACGAGCCGTGAACACTATTGCTAATGACGGCGTCATGATGCGTCCTATGATTGTAGAATCAGTTAAAAATACAACTACTGGAGAAGAAATTATTCACGAACCGACAAGCGAGGGTAGAGTAGTTTCAAGCGAAACTGCCAAAACAGTAACAAAAATGCTTGTTTCTGCGGCACAACATGGTGAAGCACAGTGGATTGCCTCAGAAAAATACCCTGTTGCAGGAAAAACAGGAACTTCGCAGGTCGTAACAGAAAAAGGCTATGATGATGAAAAAACCATTGCTAGTTTTGTAGGTTTTGCGCCACCGGAAAAACCAAAATTTATTATGATTACAAAGTTGGTAGAACCAACTTTGTCACCTTGGGCGGCGGAAACCGCCGCCCCACTTTGGCACACAATAGCAAAAAAATTGTATTTACTCTTGAATGTTTTACCAAATTGAGTACACTCAACACAGTCTTTATCTTAGTTAACAAGTATATATAATAGTACTTATGTATAAACAAATACTCTATAAAATCAAGCGCCCATACCATTTGGTTAAAACAGGTTTGCTTGACGGACTCAGGTCAGAGATTCAATATAAATTCCCTGCAAAAAAATTAAAAATTATCACCATTACTGGAACAGATGGTAAAACAACCTCAACCACTTTACTCTACCACATCCTGAAAACTGCCCACAAAAAAGTTGGATTACTTTCAACCGTTGCCGCTTACCTAGGAAACAAATCCATCGATACCGGATTCCATGTCACTTCACCACAACCTTCAGACCTACAAAAGTTTATGAGAGACATGGTTGCTCAAGATTATGAATACCTCGTTTTAGAAGTAACTTCACATGGGAGCTATCAATACAGAGATTGGGGCGTCACTCCAATACTTTCTGGAGTTACCAACATTGCTAACGAACACTTAGACTACCACTTAAATTATGAAGAATATCTTAATGCGAAAGCTAATATTTTAAAAAAAGCCCCAACTGCCGTTTTAAACGCAGATGATTATTCATACCAATTCTTAAGAAAAAAATTAGACAGGAATAATATTGTTACCTATTCTAAAGATAGTGAACTTCCAAAAAAAGTTCAGAAAACTATTGAAAAACGTTTCCCAGAAAATTACAACCAAATGAATGCAAAGCTCGTCTATGCACTCAGTAAGCTCCTTCATATTGATGATGCCGATTTCATTAGAGGAATCGAAAGTTTTGAAGGTGTCCCAGGAAGAATGCAATTTATTCCTAATAAGAAAAAACTGAACCTTGTCGTCGACTTTGCTCACACTCCACAAGGGCTACGCTCTGTTTTAAGGTCACTCAAAGAACAAATGAATGAACGAAAAGACTCTGGAAAATTAATTGCCGTATTTGGGTGTGCCGGCAAAAGAGATACTTCAAAACGCCCCGAAATGGGAAAGATTGGCAGTGAGTTAGCAGATATTGCAGTATTTACCGCTGAAGATCCTCGAGATGAAGACACTTGGTCAATTATTCGCCAAATGAAGGAAAATTTGAAGGAAAACCATAACAAAATCGTCTCTATTGAAGAAAGAGGAGAAGCAATTGAATTTGCTATAAATAAATTAGCACAACCAGGTGATACCGTAGTAGTTTTAGGCAAAGGCCATGAACAAAGCATGTGTTATTTTGGTGTGGAATATCCTTGGAATGATGTGACTGCAATCAATGATATCCTCGCGGGAAAACACCCAAGAGTAAAGTAGAAAGCGAACTATATGAACACAGTAAAAGTTGTCACTATGGGGGGTGGAACAGGAACGTTTCCAGTTGTTACTGCTCTTAAAAAACTCAATGTTAGTATTTCTGCAATTGTCTCGGTCTCAGACTCTGGCGGCTCAACAGGAAGAATTAGGGATGAGTTCGGATTTCAACCAGTAGGAGACTTACGACAATCACTTGCCGCTTTGGCTGATTTAGAAGGTCAAGAGTGGATTCAAAAATTGCTGCTCTATCGTTTTTCAAAAGGAGCTGGCTTAAAAGGCCATAACTTGGGCAACCTCATTCTTACTGCACTACAAGATATGACAAATAATACGACTCAATCATTGGAAATTGCAGAACAAATTTTTAATCTTCATGGTTCAGTAATTCCAGTAACTGCAAGTTTTGTTGACTTACAAATTCACTACACTGATGGGACATCTGCCACAGGGGAACATATTCTAGATGCTGAATCTGCAGATCCAAAAAAAATAGAAAAAGTAAGCTTAGTACCTCATTGCACACTCAATCCTCCTGCAAAACAAGCACTTTTAGAAGCTGACTATATTATCATTGGACCAGGAGATTTATATGCTAGCCTACTTGCCACTTTAGTTGTTGACGATATCAAAGAAATTTTTTCTCAAATCTCGGGCAAAATCATTTACATGCCAAACTTAATGACTCGGGTAACTCAGACTCACAACATGACAGCACAACAGCATGTAGAAAAAATTGAGTCAGCAATTGGGAAAGCCGTGGACTTCATCATTATTAATGACCAAGAAATTCCAGGTATTGTTTTGAAAAAATATGCAGAGTCCAATGAATTTCCAGTTGTTGATGACTTACAAAAAAACAAAAAAATAATCAGAACCCAACTGCTCTTTGATGAATTAATAGAAAAAAAAGATTATGACACCTCACACAGATCTCTGCTTCGTCACGATTCAAAAAAACTAGAAAAAACATTCCAAAAAATAATGAAAAAGGTCTAAAATGTCACTTTTACAATACAACAATTTTTACCTCGTAGGAATTAAAGGGGTTGCCATGACTAGTATGGCTCAATTACTTGTTGATGCAAAAAAAAGTGTCACAGGTTGTGATCTGGCAGAAGACTTTGTTACAAAAAAAATTCTAGATACTCTAAAGCTTACTATAACCACTGGTTTCGATTCTGAAATTCCCCAAAATATAGATTGCGTTATTTACACTGCTGCTCACAACGGAAAATTCAACCCAATAGTCGTTCAAGCACAAGAAAAAAATATCGCAACTTATTCTCACGCTGAAGCACAGGCAGATTTGTTTAACCAAAAAAGAGGCATTGCGGTGTGTGGAGTTGGAGGTAAGTCAACAGTAAGTGCTATGATTTCCTGGATCTTTACAAAAGCAAATAAAAATCCTTCCTTTGCCGTAGGAGTTGGCGATATCCCTGGACTTGAAAAAACAGCGCAGTGGAATAAAGATTCTGAGTTTTTTATTGCTGAAGCTGATGAGTATGTAACTGACCCAAGTGCGCCAAAAAGAGGTGAGAAAATTACTCCTAGGTTTTCCTTTTTACACCCATTTATTACTGTTTGCACTAATTTAAAATTTGATCACCCAGATGTGTATCAAGATTTTGAACATACAAAAGAAGTTTTCTTTGAGTTTTTTAATCAGATAGATACAAATGGTACATTAGTTGTTAATTATGCCGATTTAGTCCATAAACCAGCTACAAGTGCAGAACAAACTCTTACTTTTGGAAAAGATCAAAATGCAGATTTTTCATATGAGTTTAATCCAGAAAGTCAAAAACCGGGCATAACTATTGCTACTATTAGATATCAAGAAACAAACTATTCATTAGAATTAAAAGTTCCTGGAGAATATAACGTTGCAAATGCGCTTGCAGCAATTACCGCATCTTTTGTAGCAGGAATAAAAATTGAAGAAAGTATTGCAGCACTAAAAACTTTTGCTTCAACTCAGAGAAGATTTGAAAACTGTGGTACAAAAAATGCGGTAACTTACTTTGATGACTATGCACATCATCCTAATGAAATTAAGTCTGCAATAGCAGCTCTCAATTCTTGGTATAAAGAAGAAAGAAAAATTATTGTTTTTCAACCACATACTTATTCAAGAACAAAACAACTATTACATGAATTTATCCACGCATTTAAAGATACAACAGAAGTATATTTTTTAGATATTTTTGCTTCTGCTAGAGAATCTTTTGATTCTTCGATTTCAAGTGATGACATAGTTTCTGGAATTAAAAGAAACTACCCTAACATCATAGTTGAAAATATACACGATGTTGAAAAGTTAGCCGCGTTTTTAAAAACTCATACAACTCCACAAACTGTGGTTCTAACACTAGGAGCCGGTGATATTTATAAAGTACACGATTTAATTAAATAATATGTCACGACTACTAGACCAACTTAGAACACAATTTCCACAACTTGGATTTCAAGAAAATTACCCACTTGCTCAACACACAACAGTTAAGATTGGTGGTCCAGCAGAAATATACTGTGAAACAAAGCAAAGTGAAGACTTCATTTCACTTGTGAGCTTTATGCGAAAAAACAACCTACCACTGACTCTTTTGGGTTGGGGAGCAAACACTTTAATTTCTGATGCAGGTATTACAGGTTTAGTGGTCAGAAACACCTCACAAGGCATCTCAATTTTAAGCTCAGAAGGTAAGAATAAAAAAACCTTTGACAAAGAACAACAAGAGCAGATCGCTGCTCGCTGGCAATCTGATTCACAAAAAGGTACTTTTACCTATGAATTCAGCGACCTGGATTATGATGAGTCACACGAAGAAAAAATTTTAGTACAACTAGATTCAGGGGTTTCACTTCCATTTGCTATTAATATTTTGATTCAACAAGGAATTACTGGACTACAATGGTATTCTAGAATTCCTGCTACTATCGGTGGCGCCATTTATAACAATATCCATGGTGGCACACACTTTATTTCAGAAGTTATTAAATCAGTGACAGTAGTTGATGAGCTTGGTGAAACAAAAACTTTAGATAAAATGGAATTAAAAGCTGGGTATGATGTTTCAAGATTTCATCAGACAAATGAAACAATTGTCTCTGCCATTTTTTCTCTCTATAAAGGAGATGTACAAAAAGCAACCCACGTTGCCCGGGAATGGGCAGTCAGAAAATCAATTCAACCACAAAGATCTTTAGGCTGTGTTTTTCAAAATATCAGTAATGAAGTAAAAGATAAATTAGGATACCCTACAACAAGTGTTGGATACATCGTTGAGCATATTTTAGGCAAAAAAGGGTTCCAAATTGGTGATGCTAAGATTTCAGAAAAACACGCCGCATTTATCGAAAATACTGGATCAGCTACTGCCAAAGAGTACTTAGACGTTATCCGTACCGTTATACAAGAAACAAAACAGAAAACCGGTATAGTAATTAAACCAGAAATATTTTTCTTAGGGTTTAAAGAGTCTGAACTAGTGGGTATTGTGTAATAAATCTGATACAATTTGAGTAACAAATACATAAGTAAGTCATTTAGAAAGTAGGTCGTAATGCCAGAGTTTCACGTCACAGGTGGAGTACCACTCCATGGATCAGTTAGGATTGGAGGAGCAAAAAATGCTTCATACAAGCTGATGATCGCTTCATTACTTGCTGACACAGAATCTCGTTTGCTTAACTTTTCTAGAATTAGTGACGTTGAGTTAGTTGCAAAAATCATCGACTATCTTGGGGGCAAGACTACTAGAGCAGGGGAGTGCGCAATTTTCATTGATCCGAGTGGCTTAAACACTTTTGAAATTGATCCTGCACACGGTGAACAAGGCAGATTTTCAACAATGTTTATTCCTGCCCTTTTAGCAAGATTTGGTGAGGCTCGTGTTCCTGCACCTGGCGGTGACAAAATTGGTAAACGCCCACTAGACAGACATTTTGATGGCTTAAGAGCTTTGGGAGCAGAAGTTACTTTTGAGAATGGAATGTATGTTGCTAAAGCAAAACAACTTATTGGTACTACATATCGCTTCACTAAAAATTCCCACACCGGCACTGAAACATTAATTATGGCTGCAGTTAAAGCGAAAGGCACAACAATTTTAGAAAATGCAGCTTTAGAACCAGAGATAGATGACTTGATTGAGTATCTCAACGAAATGGGAGCCAGAATTAGAAGAAGAGCATACAGAGTAATTGAAATTGAAGGCGTTGAAAAATTACACGGCACAATTCACAAACTCATTCCTGATCGAAACGAAGCTGTTAGTTATGCTTGTGCTGCAATCGCCACCAAAGGTGATGTTATTATCGAAAATGCAAGTCATGAGCACCTCACTGCATTTCTGAAAAAACTCGAAGAAATTGGCGCAGGTTACGAAGTTGGTAATTACGGCATTCGCTTTTTCTATAAAGGTCCGCTTCGCGCTTGTGATATTACTACCGAAATTGAGCCTGGATTTATGACAGATTGGCAACCACTTATGGCAACAGTGCTCACTCAGTGCGAAGGGACAAGCGTTATCCATGAAACAATTATGCCAAACCGCTTTCAATATGTAGATGAGCTCACAAGAATGGGAGCAACAATAGAAAAGTTTAACCCAAAGCTAGACAACCCAGAAGAAACATATAATTTTGACCTAGAAGATGATGAGCCAACTAATATGCATGCTATTAAAATAACTGGTGTAACTCAACTAAAACCAGGAGAATTTGTCGTCAAAGACTTGCGTCATGGAGCAACCCTAATACTTGCAGCAATGACTGCTACTGGCACTTCAGTTATCAAAGGAATTGAACACGTAGATCGTGGCTACGAATCACTTGATGAACGCTTGAAATCCATGGGTGCAAAGATCATCAGAAAGTAATAGAATAAAACAATATGAACTCTCTTGCTATCTTACTCAGCGTCCTCATTTTGTCGTTTATTCTCACTAGTATTGCAATCGTTCCATTTATAGACCTTCTGTACAAATTAAAGTTCCAAAGAGCACAACAAGATACCAGAGACGCCTTTGGCGCACTCACTCCTATTTTTAATATGTTTCATGAAAAAAAGGCTGGCGTCCCGGTTGGAGGTGGTCTTTTGGTAATTGGAGTTGTTTCAATTTTATTTGCTTTACTTATTCCACTTATAGAAAAATTCGGCATTACTGTGACCAGCAATTACAAAGACATTCAAAGTGAAATCAACATCATGTTTTTCACTTTCCTATTTTTTGGAGTTTTAGGTTTATACGATGATATCAAAAAGTTTTTTAAGTTTAAATCGTCTGGATTTTTTGGACTACGAATGAAACATAAGCTAATCCTCGAAATAGCCTTAGCCACAATCGTTTCCTGGATGCTCTATTACAACTTAGGAATTTCAATTTTACATATTCCTTTTATCGGTACATTCCAGCTTGGGATTTTATACGTTCCATTCGCAACCTTTACCATAGTTGCTTTTGCAAACGCTATAAATATCACCGATGGTCTTGACGGATTAGCATCTGGAACACTCATGATTTCTCTTTTCGGGTTGTGGTTTTTATCATCTAAGATACTTGATGTTCCGCTTTCAATCTTTCTAGCATTGCTCATTGGCTCACTTATCTCTTTCTTATATTTCAACGTATATCCTGCTCGTTTATTTATGGGAGATGTTGGTTCACTGGCATTCGGAGCAACACTTGCTGTAATTGGTTTACTACTTGGAAAAACTATTGCCCTTGTCGTCATTGGGTTTATTTTTGTCTTTGAAATATTTACTTCACTAGTACAACTAATTTCAAAGAAATTCTTTAAGAAAAAACTTTTCCCTGCTGCACCATTTCACCTGTCACTACAAAGATATGGCTGGGAAGAACCAAAAATTGTACAGAGAGCATGGCTTATTCAAATAATGCTTACAATTTTTGGTGTTTGGTTAGCAGTTTTATAAATCATGAAAAATCATCGTTTGATCGTTTTTTTTGCAGTGTGTTTGCTCACAATTATTGGAGTTGTATTTGTTTTTGAGGCATCAACGGCTGAGAGTTTTTCTACATTTGGAAATCAATACCATTATTTAAAACAACATTTAATTGGACTTGCTTTTGCAGTTGTAGCTTTTCTGGTTGGTTTATTCTTTCCTTCAAGAATTTGGCTTAAAATATCACCGATCTTATATGTAGTAGGCATCATCTTACTGCTCTTAGTTTTCGTTCCTGGAATTGGGCTTTCACTCAATGGAGCAAGAAGATGGATTTCTATTGCCGGAATAGGGCTACAACCAATTGAGTTCTTTAAGTTTGCAATGATTGTATTTTACTCAAACTGGCTGAGCACTCACCAAAGACTAGCCCCTTTTTTATTTCTAACTGCAATTCCAGCAATTCTGGTGATCCTACAACCAGACTTAGGCTCTCTTTTAGTAGTTATTGCCATTGCGTGTGCAATGTTCTTTACTGCCGGCGGAGAAATAAAAAAAATAGTGATTTTAGGATTGGTAGGTTTACCATTCATCACAATCGCAATCATTACATCACCATATAGAATGAAACGTATTACTACTTTCATTAATCCTGAATCAGACCCACTTGGTGCAAGCTTTCATATTAGACAAATAACCCTCGCACTCGGAAGAGGTGGACTCATGGGACAAGGTATTGGCGAATCCCAACAAAAATATTCATATATTCCTGAAGCAAGCTCTGATTCAATTTTTGCTATCATTGCTGAAGAAATTGGATTTGTTGGGTCGATGGGTATAATTTTTATTTACTGCATATTTTTTTATCATGCATATAAAATCGTTGAACAATCAGAAAAGCCAAAAACAATACAACTACTTGGTATAGGAATAATTCTCTGGTTTGGGCTACAATTAATACTAAACCTCAGTGCTGTAGTTGGTCTTGTGCCACTAACAGGTGTGCCACTTCCTCTTATTTCGTACGGTAGATCTTCACTGGTTATGTTACTATTTGCTACAGGCATACTGATCAGAATCGGAAAAAAAATATGAAAATTTTAATTTCAGGCGGACATCTTACACCAGCATTAGCATTTATAGAATATATCAAAAATAAATATCCAGATGATAAAATTGTTTTTATAGGAAGACTCTATAACAAAAAAAATAATCAACAAGTTGCTCAAGAAAAAACAGAAGTCGAAGGACTGGGAGTCAAATTTATTCCTTTTACCTCTGTAAAACTCTCAAAAAATACTATTCTCACAAAAATAAAAAGTGTTCCTGTTTTACTTTTTAGAATTATAAGCACTACCGGCATACTTGCAAAAGAAAAGCCAGATGTTTTCGTTAGTTTTGGCGGATACTTAGCAGTTCCTATTACCATTGCCTGCTGGATTATGAGAGTACCCATCATTACTCATGAACAAACAAGAACTGCCGGCATTGCTAATACAATCATCTCAAAGTTTGCGAATAAAATAGCTGTTTCATATGAAGAAAGTCAAAAAAAATTCCCAAAATCTAGAACCTATCTGACAGGCAACCTCATTCGCCAGTCAGTTTTAAAACCAAGTAAAATTTTGCCAAAATGGATTAAAAAAAAACCAATAAAACCTGTTTTATACATAACTGGCGGCAGCCAAGGCTCAGAGATTATTAATAGAAATGTTTCCCAAATTCTAAAACCACTACTAAAAAACTGGTTTGTCATTCACCAATGTGGTAAACCAACTGAGACAACGAACTATTTCAAAGAGTTAAATGTCTTAAAAAACCAACTGTCACAAGCAAATCAAGAGAATTACGAAATTAGAGAATGGATTACTGAAGATGAACTCTCGTGGATATATTCAAACGCAAAAGGAGTCATCTCAAGAGCAGGAGCAAATACAACTGAAGAAATTGCACTAAATAAAATCCCAGCAATTCTCATACCACTCCCTTTTTCACATAACGATGAACAATTGAAAAATGCACAAGCTTTAAGTAGTAATAAACAAGCAATCCTACTTGAACAAAAAAACCTTACACCAAAAGTCTTACTTGAAGCAACTCAGCTTATTCAAAAATATCACCGTAAATTTTCTAGAAATTTACAACTTTTCTCTAAAACAAAAGATTCTGAAGAGAAACTATATAACCTGGTACAGTCACTTGTACAAAAAAAATGAAATTCTATACACTGCTCACACCAATACTGTTCGTCGTTAGCGTCTTACTTTTAATTTTTTCTAAAGTTTCTAGCATAGAATGTAGAGTAGATAACAAAGAATGCACACAAGAACTTCTTGAAAAAATCAGCACTCTCAAAGGAACATCTTTCTTTTTTGGAAACTTTGAAAAAAAACTATTAGAAAATCAATCTACTAGCTCGATATATATTCTAAAATCTGTCAAAAAAAAGTTTCCAGGCACCTTAGATTTATTTTTTACACAAGAACAAGTTCAATATCTATTGTTAACTTCTGAAAAGAAAGAGTATATTGGAGAATCTGGCACAATACTTCCAGCTGAACAACAGGTAACTAGAACCTTCACTTTTGATTGGAAAAGTGAAGAACCAATTATCCAAAATACTAAAGTTATGGAAAAATACCACAAAAAATTTTTAGCTATCTTAAAAATTCTAAAACAAGAATCAATAGAAAATGCCAACTTTATCTGGAACTCTGATCAAGAAATATTGTTAAATCTAGCAAATGGACCTGTTTTGATTTTTGATGCAGAAACCATAGAGACGCAAGTAAAGAAAATTGATACAATTATAGAAGCAAAAGAATTAGAAGAAATCGAAGAACCAATTCTAGAAATAGATATGCGATTTGACTTACCAGTGCTTCGCACAAGTCGATAAATTTGCTATTCTATATAATGAGAACTATGACAAGAAATAGAATTATTACTGCAATTGATGTGGGAACAGATAAATGTGTTACATTAATTGCTTCTGTTGAAGAACCAAATGATACCTTACGAGTAATGGGCGTATGCGCAGTGCATTCAAGAGGAATGAAGCGAAGCCAGATTATAGATTTGGAACAAGTTTTAGAAACAATAACAGAAAGCCTGGACGGAGCTGAAAGAATGGCTGGTGTTGAAGCAAAGAGTGCCTTTATTTCTATTGCTGGCACTCATATTTCTTCACAAAATTCCAAAGGCGTTGTTGCTGTTGCTTCACAAAATAAAGAAATTAGTACCGATGATGTTGAAAGAGTGATCGAAGCCGCACGTGCTATCTCACTTTCCTCTGAGCGAGAGATTATTCATGTCATTCCAAAAGACTTTAAGGTTGATTCTCAGGAAGGCATCAAAGACCCTATTGGTATGACTGGCGTACGACTTGAATCAGAAGCTCATATTATTACTGGACTCTCAACTGCACTGAAAAATATGGAAAAATGTATCCTTGATTTAGGCCTACAAGTCGATGGATTTATTTTTTCAGGTCTTGCTTCTGCCTCAGTTGTTTTGTCAGAGACAGAAAAAGAACTTGGCGTTGCCGTTGTTGACATAGGTGCTGGATCAACGTCTTTATGTGTGTATGTTGATGGCTCACTTGAATACTCAGCATCTCTGCCAGTTGGAGCACGACACATTACTCAAGATATTGCTCTGGGTTGTAAAGTAAGTCTTGATAGTGCAGAAAAAATTAAAATTGCTCTTTCCAAAGAAGCTTTTACTCAATTAAATCCTCTAGCAGGAGAATCAAAACAAGACTTTAACAAGCGTAAAGAAAAAGCAGACCAACTCAAGCTCACTGACTTTGACCCAACATCAGATACTTCAGAAAGTTTTTCTAAAAAAGATATTGTAGAAAAGATCATGCTCCCAAGAATGCAAGAAATTTTTGCACTTATTGGTGAAAAATTAAAATCAGAAAACTTGTTCCCATTAATTCCTGCAGGTATTGTCATTGCTGGAGGGGGAGCTCAAACAACAAAAATTGCTGAAATTGCAAAACGAGAACTCAACCTTGCTGCAAGAATTGGCAAATCAATCGAACTCCAAGGCCTTACCAACGATATTACTAAACCAGAATTTGCCACCAGCATTGGGCTCTTACATTTCGGCAAAAAACAAAAAAACGCAGGAACCACAAATAATATGGGTTTTGGTTCCATTTTCAAAGGAATTGCTTTCAAATCACTTCTCAGCAAAATCAGTGATATCTTCAAGTCACTCATGCCATAATTTTGCCCTTGCTGTTTGCATTCTATTAGTGATACACTTTGTTCCAAAAGCATACATAATATAGAGAGTTTGAAAATATATATGGCACTCGTTAAACCAAATAATACAACGTTCGCTAAGATTAAAGTCATTGGAACAGGTGGCGGTGGTGGTAACGCTATCAACTCTATGATTGACTCCAAACAAATTAATGGGGTCGAGTTTATAGCCGTTAACACTGATGCACAAGCATTACTTACTTCTAAAGCCGATACAAAACTACAAATCGGAGCTAACTTCACTAAAGGCTTAGGTTCTGGTGCAGATCCTGATGTTGGTCGTACCGCTGCTGAGGAATCTTATGAAAAACTCAAAGAGTTACTCTTTGATACCGACATGGTATTTATTACTGCTGGTATGGGTGGTGGTACTGGAACAGGAGCCTCTCCGATCATTGCAGAGATAGCCCGTGAAGCTGGTGCTTTAACTGTTGCCGTTGTTACCAAACCATTTGTTTTTGAAGGCAAAAAAAGAATGGCAACTGCAGAAGAAGGAATTGCTAACTTAAAAGATGCCGTTGATACTTTAATTGTGATTCCAAACCAAAGATTAATGGATGTTGTCGACAAAAAAATGACATTTTTAGATGCGTTTAGGCTTGCTGACAACGTACTGGGTCAAGGTGTACAAGGAATTTCAGATTTAATTACCATTCCAGGCATGATCAATGTAGACTTTGCTGATGTAAAAACAATTATGTCGGAATCTGGCTCAGCATTGATGGGAATTGGTGAAGCTTCTGGAGAAAATAGAGCAGTTACCGCCGCAAGAATAGCAATTGCATCACCACTTTTAGAAGTTTCTATTGATGGAGCAAAAGGAATTCTCTACAACATTATTGGTGGACCTGATATGTCTATGAGTGAAGTTTCAGATGCTTCAACTATCATTTCAAACGCAGCAGATCAAGACGCAAATATCATTTTTGGTGCAACTATTGATGAAACAATGGGTAATAAAATCAAGATTAGTGTAATCGCAACAGGATTTGATAACAATAGCCTGGCTATGCCAAACAATCGTCCATTATTTGGCGCATACGGAAGAGATTCAAGGCAAAGACTACAACAAGAACCTGTTCAACCAACAACACCTCAAACTCCAAAGTTCGATAGAACTCCAATCGGATTTACTCAGCCATTAACTACTCAACAAATGACTGTTACAAAAACAGACGTCTCACAACCTTTTGTGAAATCACAAGCATTTGGTGATACTGTACGAAGCGGATTTAAAGCAATTAATCCACTAAAAATAGAGCCAGAAATTACAACCAATTCAGATAGTTATATAAACGACAATGAACAAAATGATGGACCAGAAGAAACTCCAAAGAAAAAATCGTTACTTGGTGCTTTTGAGGATGAGTTTGAAATTCCAGCTTTTCTAAGAAGAAAAAAAAACTAAGTAATTCCTGACTTTATTTGATACAATAGTGGTGTTGGGTGGATCGCAAAAATGCGGGATTAGTACACTGGTAGTATACGTCCTTCCCAAGGATGAGAAGCGGGTCCGATTCCCGTATCCCGCTCCATATCGGAATCGTTTTCCGAAAGAGTGGTTTTATCCCGTGTTATCAAGCTATTTTCAGGTTCGAGCCGACCTTTTTTCTCATCGAACGCTTTTTCAGCTCTTTTTAGAAAGATAAACGCTTTTTTCCCGTCAATTCGCACTAATCTGTCTTTTAGAAACAGGTTCGAGCCAAGAATGCGCAGGACAGCTCTTTTGACTTCAATGTCGTCTACGTTAAAGATTCTGGTAACATTTGCTGCAAAATGTAAGGTCTCTTCCATTGTCTTTGTCCATGAGGCTATACCATCAGTTTCGATACTCTGTTTAGTTTGTTTCTCCTCGGTCAGCAACCGAGCTTTTTCCTTTTGATACTCTTCTTCACTAATCATGCCATCAATCTTCATCCCATAAAGTGACTTTTTCTCAATTAAAATGGTATCCAGACGCTTACTAAGTTTCCCTTTCTGTGCACGTTCAAACTCGAATTCTCTATCGTTCCTTCGCTTTAAACTCTTTTTTATCCAATCAACAAAGGCTGGTTTTATTTCCAGACTTGCAACAAAATCTCTAACCTGTTTTTCCACCTCATCACCATTAAGATAGGGTTGATGGCATGGCCCCAACTTCTTAGTACAACGAGCATAAACAAAAACCTGCGAAGTTCCAGAGCGCTTATAAGTCTTAGTTTGCCTCTCTGCCGTGATAGCTGCCCCACATTCGCCACACTTAAGAAGTTTCATGAAGTAAAAATTATTACGTTGTTTAAAGACTCGCTTGCGACCATCAATGATGTCTTGAACTCTTTGGTACTCATCGATAGTAATCATCGCTTTGTGCTTACCGATATGTCTCTCGCCGTTGTAATCAAACATTCCGGTATAAAAAATGTTGCGAAAGAAACGAAATGACTCGGTTACACTCACTGGTCGACCATTTTTCCTCTTTCCCCGTAAACCCATTGCTGTGATTTTGTTTAGAGAACTGATAACAGTCTCGTCTCCTGTCATCATCATCTCCCACCACTTTCGGCATAAATCAAAGCGTTCAGGATCTGGAAGTACTTCCTTCTGACCCTTTGGTTTAAAGAAGTCGTTCATATAGCCCAATGGAGCTGATCCAGGGCGCCATCCGTTTTGAACTTTAGTATTCATCCCTCGCTTTACATTGTCAGAGAGATCCTTACTAAACTTAGTAGCCATACCAAACTCAATGAATAGAAAAGTAGAGTTATTGCGATCGTAGTCCATTGTGGGAGTAACAATCTGCATCCCATTGTAGTCAACGTGATCGATGAGAGTACCACCTTCTTTGGCATTACGGCAAAGGCGATCGGCTTTCCAGCAAACGATGTGGGTTGCTTCACCCTTACCAACACGATCAACCATCGATTTGAATTCTGGTCTTTGGTCTGGACGTTTAGCAGACTTACTCTCTTTGTATATTCCAAGCACAATGAAGCCCTTGTCCTGAGCTACTTCTTTGCATGTGCGCTCCTGATCGTCCAGGGAAAGTATTTGCCGATCTTTATCTTCCGAAGATTTCCTACAGTATATAAAACAGGTTTTCATACATTTCAGTAATTGCCATCAAACTTTCAAAAGTTATAGGTCGTTGTCAATATTAACTCTGTTTCGCCTTGTTGCAAGTCGTTTTTCCAATAAAACATCAAATAGCCGTAATAATGCGGTAGCTTGTTCAAAAGCCTCCTCATCAGTAAGCTGAATTCCATATTCCTTGAGAGCAATTGCTTTAAACTCATCCAACTCTTCTCTCGTAATAAGGGAGTTATCAAGAATTAGTTTGTTATCGTCATTAGTTGTTTTTTTTGCAGCAATTTCTGTCATCTTTATAAACAAAGGTACAGAAACTGTTGATTTACCTC
>CAZDWQ010000015.1:11278-25592 GCA_964509285.1 uncultured Pseudomonadales bacterium | reverse complement strand
GTCAAAAACAATAATTTTTAAATGAAAAAACCACCTCGTTTTTTCTATTAACTCTTAAATAACCATTTTTAGTGAGAAGTTTTTTAATACTTTGCAATGATTTTTTATCTTCACTCACATGCTCCAAAACATCTAGAAGTAAGATTAAATCGAATTTGTTTTCAAACTTTGGAAGATTATTAGGTAGATATCCGCTCTGTATTTTATTTTTGGTATTTTTTAGAGCTGCTTTCAAAAGATCTGGATCTGGTTCAACACCAATACATTCAAAATTTTTTTTCAAAAATTTAATATTTATTCCAGGTCCACAACCAATATCAAGTAGTTTCTTATTCTTTGTTCTATACTGGCAAGTTATTAATTTCACTATTTAGAATATCTCTTCTTACTTGCCACCACCAATGTTTTTCTTCTAGTTGTTGATATTGTTTTACATATGTTTTTTGCATAGTATTATTTTAGAAAATTAATAAGGTTCTTAATGACTGCTGGAGATTTTTGAATGGCTACTAAATTTATTGTTTTTGTTAGACTAAAGTTTTTATTTAGTAATTCTAACATCCCATTTTTATTGAATTGGAATATAAAGTAATTATTTGATCTTAAAACAGTGAAGATATCTTCAGGAGTAGCGTTGAAGTTGCTTAAGTTCTTGTTTAGTTCAAAGAGAATTAAATCAATTCTTTTTTCAGCTAATAAATTTTTTGCACCTTGGAGTACAAGCAGCTCTGCTCCTTCTACATCAATCTTAAGAAAATTTATTTTTTTAATACCAGTATTTTTTGTAAATGAATCAAGAGTTAAGCAGTCTACGTCTTTAGTTTTTTTACCATTAGAATTTGTTGTGGCAATATGATTTATTTCTGATTCAGTTTCTAATACGAATTGTGTTTTCCCGTTATTGTTTGAGACAGCTTTTTTAATTATCTCGATTCTGTCAAAAAATCCGTTAATTGCTCTATTCTCTTCCAAAAGTGGAACTAAACTATCTGTTGGCTCAAAAGCAAAAACTTTAACATTTTGTCCTTTAGAAGCAGCTAGAACTGATTCTGAACCGATATTGGCACCAACATCAATTACAATATCTCCATCATGGATAACCTGATGTAAAAAATTAAGTTCTTCGTATTCTGGAAAGTTTGCATAAACAACAAAACTTCCATATGAGTTATTTGGGTAGCAAATAAGTTTTGCATTTTTTGTCATCTCAACCACCGCTGGTATCTTGAAATATAATTGATTAAATTTCCACCATGTAATTCTCAAAATAGTATTTACTTTACGATTTTTATTCAACGGGTGATTTAGTAGTTTGTTAAGTTGATTAAATATTTTCATTTTTCATTATTATTGCTTCTGTTAGTAAAGCGTCTACAAAAAATTTTGTTGCCCAGTTTAAATATGCAAAACGACAGTATCCTTGATTTCTAAGTATATCTCCATATATTGGGTCACTTCCAGAAATTGCTCCGTTAATTGCTGCGAGTGGTGTCCCAATTAATTGTTTTGTTTTCAGATAGCTATTCATTCTTGAGGCTCCTAGTAAAAACCGTTTATCCATAGTTATTTTATATAACTCTAGCCACATTAGTGAGATTTGAGCATTGCCAGTAAGACAAGAATACGTATCATTGGAATACCAATTACTATCAAATGTAGCAGGAAGAAAGTTGTGTTTCAGATAAAAATTTAAAAGTGGTACAGCACCTTTCAAAGCAGTCTTAACTATTGACGAATTTTTTAGCAGTAATCCTGACCACAAAAAACCTTCAATAGCATACGAAATTGTATGGGTATAGGGTATTGAAATATTTGGTGGTGGTAACTCATTTTTTTTGAACCAACCATTTTTAAGTTGGTTTTTTTGTGCCCAAATTAAATTTTTTATTGCAGCATCTTTAAATTTTTCATTTTTAGTTATTTGATAAACTCTCAAAATTCCCCAAGCTACTCTAGTATGATAAGTGTGGTTGGTGTTTCCATATGTATGTTGTACCCAACTTCCATTTTTTTCTTGAATAGAAAGTAAAAAATTTGCAGCTTCAGTGGCCGATTTTAGGTATTTTTTTTGTTTTGTGACCTCATATATATGTACTACACCTAATAAATCTTGTCCTATATCGAACACAACTACTTTATCACTATTTTTTTGAGCAGGCGTATATGCCCTATATGCACCATTTGGCAATTGCATTTCAAGCAGAAAATCAGCCATTTTAATCGCTCGTATTCTCAACTCTGGATCGTGTAAATACTCTTCTGCATCCAAGAAAGTATTTATTATATATCCAGTGGTTTCAACATATGATGGTCGCCAACCAGAAAACAGAGAAAACCAAGCAGAGACACCATTATCATGTGTAACATCCTGGGCTAATTTTAGCCAGTTTATCGCCGCTTGTATGTTTTGTTTGTTCGTTTTCATTACAAAAATCTTTTTGATAATTCTTTCCATGATAGTTTCTCAACCATTAGTTTTCTGCCATTTCTTCCCATTTTATTTCTGAGTTGTGTATTTTTTATTAATTTATTTATTTGTTTTGCCAAATCATTTGAATTATCTTTTTTATATAGTACTGCATTATTATTGCTGACTCTCGTTTTGTCACCCATAGTATCATTTGCAATAAAAGGTAGTGAACATGCTGCGGCATCATTCATTGCTAAGGATTCTTGCAGTGGCCAAACTGCTAGATCAGATGCTGAATAGTATTTGTACAGCTCTTCTTGATTTTGGAATCCGACTAAATGAATCTGATTTAAAAAAGTCTTTGGCACTTTGTTATAACATTTTTCTATGTATTCTTCAGGACCAGAACCAACAAGCAACAAATGAATTTTTTTGTTGGTTTTTGTTAGCAAACTAAATGCTTTGAAGAGTATTTCTAGACCTTTTTGCTCAATTATTTTTCCAGTGTAAATTAAAATAAAGTCAGAGTCTGGTATATCTAACTTTTTTCTTAATACTTTTCTTTCTTTTTTTGAGAACCTGAATAACTGAGTATCTGTACCATTTGGAATGACTTCAATATTTTTTTTGATTCCATATATATCGGTAATAATATTTTTAGTTTGATCTTGCATTGCAATAACTTTGTCAGAAGCAGATTTGATTTTTTTGGAAAAAAGTATTCTAAAAATAAAATAAAATATTTTTTTAAGAAGTAAGTTTCCTGAATTAAACTCTGAGGGTAAATGACTATCAGCTATTACTAGTTTGAAACCAAGCAGCTTTTTAAGTTGGGAAATTTGAAAACAAGTAAAGGTGCTAATTCCAAAAACGATGACTATATCAGGTTTATAGTTTTTAATTGCCTCTTTAATATTTGGTATAAAAACTCTAGTAAATCCTTCAAATAATATTTCTTTTCGTTCAACAGTAAAATTATTTTCTTTTTTAGTGCCAACTGATCTTATTCGATTTCCCAACAATTTTTTTGTTGTTGATTCATAATTATGAAAAGGAAAATATCTATCAGAAGTAATAATTTTTACTTTGTGTCCAAGTTCCATTAAGTTTTTAGCAACTTGTACTTTGGCGTACCCAATTGTTGGTTGAAAATAATCAGAGACAATAGCAATTTTCATTCATTAATTTCTAGTACCAAGTTTATATAATTTGGTAGTTGATTTTTTAAGGTTACCTTGAGAAAAGATATTCCTTGTGTCATAAACAAAAACAATATTTGGGTATTTTGAAAAGTTTATTTTTTTATAAGTGTCATGATCTGTTGAAAGTACAATAACACTCACAGTACTCAAAACTTTTTCTAGTGTTTCAAAGCCTTCATTTTTTATAAACGGGTCTGTGAGTAAAACCTCAAATTTTTCTGCAAATAATTCATGTAATTTTTTTGTTGGAGTTTCTCTTGTATCATCAACATTTTTTTTATATGCATATCCAAGAAGACCTATTTTGGGCTTTTTAATTTTATGTTTTTTTGCAAGAAGAATAACTTCTTGAGTCACAGTTTCTGCCATATTCTCATTAATAAGTAAGCTTTTTTCTATGAGACCTTGAACTTTATTTTTAGGATCAATAAAAAACCAAGGATCTATTGGAATACAATGACCACCAACTCCAGGACCCGGCTGATGTATGGTAACTCTTGGATGTTTATTTGAAAGTTCAATTGCTTCCCACACATTAAAATCTAATTTTTTTGCAATGTCTGCAAATTCGTTTGCAAGTGCGATATTGACTGCTCTATAAGTGTTCTCCATCACCTTACATGCAGCTGCAGTAGTTGGATTAGTAGTAAATAATTTGCCGGTAACAAATTTAGAATACAACTTGACTGTCTGTTTATTACTTTCTTGATCATTACCACCTACAATTCTGTCATTATGAACCATTTCATATAAAGTATTACCTGGGATTGCTCTTTCTGGACAGTGTGCAAATAAGAATTTTTTATTCCATTTCGCGATTTCTGGGATTAAAACGTCTACACAGTCTCTTGGTGCGATTGTTGATTCGACAATTATTAAATCGCCTGCTCTAAAAACGGCTTTAATTGATTCTAGTGCAGACAATACGTATTTAAGTTCTGCAGAGCCTTTTTTTGCTGGTGTTGGAACTGCAATTATATATATATCTGAATGTTCA
This sequence comes from uncultured Pseudomonadales bacterium, assembly GCA_964509285.1. Lineage (GTDB taxonomy): Bacteria > Patescibacteriota > Microgenomatia > UBA1400 > PJMF01 > VFLK01. The sequence continues at coordinate 20,983 of CAZDWQ010000015.1, read as the reverse complement.
AGTGCGGTTGTGGGAGTGAATGTTCGTTTTTTTTGAACTGATTTGAATAAAGTCTCTAAACCGTTTTCTTCAAAAAATAACCTATTTTCTTTGAGTGAGCTGATCTTCTTTTTATCAATATCATATCCATTCACTGTTACTCCGGCATTTGCGAGCAGAAGCGCAGTTGGTAATCCAATATATCCTAAGCCAAGCATTGTCACTATTTGTTTCATTTTTATATTTCCAATAGTTTTTTTACTATTATTTCACTTGCTAACCCATCGCCAAAAGAGTTATTCCAATGTACTGTACCATTTTTATATGCCATGAGAGCATCGTTGAATTTTTTCACACTTGAATCAATAATAAAATTCGCTGTTAATGTTTCTGGTCGTTCTGTCGAATCACGAAGAGTAACTAATGGTTTTTGAAGGATATATGCTTCTTCTTGAACACCTCCAGAATCTGTCATAATTAAATGTGCGTTATTAAGCAATGATAACATATCTATATATCCTACTGGTTGTGTATACAGAATGTTATTTGAAGTTTTGATATTGAATTCAGATAATTTAGTTTTTGTTCTAGGATGAATTGGAAAAACAATTTTCATATTTAGTTTTTTTGAAGCATGTTCGAGTAGTTTAGTTAGTTTTTTTAGTCTTATTTTTACGTCAACATTCTCAGCTCTGTGTGCAGTAACTAAAATATATTCGTTGGGATTAATTAAAAGCGTAGAGAGTATTTTTGATCTTTTTGACAAATTAATATGATCGTATAGTGCATCAACAACAGTATTTCCTGTTACTACTATTTGTTTTTTTTGTATGCCTTCATTTAGTAAATTTTGTCTTGCTGTTTTCGTTGGCGCAAAAAGAATATCGCTAATTCTATCTACCAGTATTCTATTGATCTCCTCTGGCATTCTATAATCAAAACTTCTCAAACCAGCTTCTATATGACAAACTTTAATATGCAGTTTTTTTGCTGCAAGTGCCCCAGCCAATGTTGTATTTGTATCACCGTGTACCAAAATAACTGATGGTTTATGTTTTAGGCATATTGTTTCTACACCTTCCATAATTTTCCCAGTTTGTGTTGCATGTGATGCACTCCCAACATTGAGGTTGTAGTCTGGTTTTTTTAGCTTCAAATCTTTAAGAATTGCTGCATCCATTTCATAAGAATAGTGTTGGTTAGAATGGATAAAAATATGTGGCACTTTCTTTTCTTTCAACCTTCGCAAGACTGGTGCAAGTTTAATAATTTCGGGTCTAGTGCCAGCGAGTACAGCTATCATATAGTTTCCTTTGGTACTATTTTTAGTTTGAACTCAGGTTTAATGTTACTGACAAGTTTTTTATAATTTTCATCAAATGAATCAATATATATATTTGAATGGTTTGGGAACAAATAAATGTATTTTGAATATAATTCAAAAAAATCTTTTAATTCATACTTTATTGTTTGGTATATTTTTTCTTGTGCAGTGTTTTTATGAATTATTTTAGTTGTTGTTTTTTTTGAACTTGATTTTTGTAATAGGGTAACAGCTGATAGTTTTCCTTTCTCACAAATCTGGATTTCAAGTTGACTTGGATTGACTTTAATATTCGTAGAAACCTCAGCTAGCTCAGAAATTCGAAATAGAATTTTAGAAAAACTTCCAGTTGCTAGCTGAGATAAGCTATACAACATGTTTTTGATAAAGGATGTAATTTTGAGCCTGATGAATGTTAGTTCTGGTAAATATGCATATACACTTGGAAATGCTTTTAGATTGTATGAAAATATATTCAAAGATTTTGGGTATAAATATATATCTTGTTTATAAAGTAAGCAAAAATCATCTCCACAAAAATCAAATCCATTTTGACAAAATTCTAAAATTGTATTTGTTTTACCAGTGTTTCTCCATGCGGGGAAGATAGTTATTTTATTATTTTTTGATACACCGCTTGAATGAATAAATAATAAATTATGGTGTGCAGACCAAATAATCATCAAAGGTTCTACTAAAAAAGTAAACAAGTAATATAAATCAAAATCTTTCTCAACTTCTATTTCTACATTCTCAGCAGTGAAACTATGAAAATTAATTTTACATTTATTTTTCTTTGTGTCAAAAATAAAAAAACTCTTATTGTCAGAAAAACAGTTGTTTTCTAATATGTATTGTTCGGCTGTTGTAATTGATCCTAATATATTAATATTTACATTGAAAAACGTCTTATTATTTGAAGTAGTATTAAAGAAAAAAGCATTGAAAAACTTTTTATGTTTCTCAGTTGCGTTGAAAAAGGTAACTCTAATAAATGGAATTGTAAGACTAAAATTCATATGGCAAATCTTTCAATCGTCCCATTATAAGCTCAAAATAGGTAATTTTTAATAAAGAAAGTTTCACATTTGTATTCTCAGGAAAGAATTGAGAAACTGGTGAAAACTGAACTTCCTCCGCATTGGAAGTTTGCAAAGAATGAATAGTATTTTGAGCATCAGATTTTTTCATTCTTTTTTTATTCCATTTATTTCCTCTGTAACTGATATATACATTTTTTATATCTGCAACAATACATTTTGAAAAGTGTACAAATTTTGATTCAATAAAATATTTATCAAATCCAAAAAGCGTTTTAGGAGTAATACTCAAAAGTTTTAAACTCTTTTTAGATAAACGAATAGAGTCAGGAAAGAAAAATGCTTTTTTGTTATTTATCAGTAAATAGTTGTCAGAAAACAAATTATATTTTTTTGTCTGAGCAAGATAGAGTGCTAGTGTACTCTTACCTACACCATTTAAACCAGTGAAAATCGTGACTTTATTATCTTTTTCTATGCTTGATGCATGTAAACAATATAATTTATGTTTTACAGTTAGGTTCCATAATAGGCTTTGCTCAATATATAGCTTAATTATAGTTTGAAATAACTGTTTCTTTAATAAACCTCTTAAAAGCACATCAAGGATATTAAAAAAAACTGATGATTTAAATAGTAAGGAAATTTGTTGTATATCTTTTCCCTTAAATTTAGTTTCTATCATTGTTGAGGTCAATAAGTAGTTATGGTAAATGTGTAAAGAATTATTGTTGATAAATGTGCTTGAATTTACTATCTTTTCTCTTTTCTTATTTTCCAAAAAATTTGTACTTGAAAATTCTATGATGATTTTTCTCTTTTCAAATTGATATGTGGAATATTTATTGAAAGCTTTAAACTTGTTTTTAATTAATTGGGTAAATAGTTGGTTGTTTGATTGAATTCTTACCTTTAATCCAAAGTAGTTAAAGTTAAACGTATTTTTCATATAGTAAATATGTTTGTTTAGACATCAAGGACACAGTATACCTGTTTTTTATAAGTTTGATACTATTATTTCTCATTTCTCTTAAGTGAGTAGAATTTTTAGCAATCAGGTTAAAAATTCTACGTAAATCTGTTTCTAAATTTTCAATCTTTGCAATATATCCTGCTTTATTTGCTTCAACTTCAGGAAAGTTACAGCCGTCACTAATCAAAGCTGGCAAACCTTCTTGTAGCGCTTCAAGAATACTAATAGAAAATCCCTCCGCATAAGAAGGGTGCACAAAGAGGTCTGACATTTGGTACAGCTCTTTCTTTTCACCATCATTTACATATCCTATGAAATATACGTTTGGAATTACATATTGTTTTATTGCTTCTTCTAGCTCTTTTTGACCCCCATCATTGGGGCCAGCAATAATAAATTGTGCATCTAGATTTGATTTTTTGAGTGCTATAAGTGCTTCTTTTAATCCTTTTTGCGGATGAATTTTGCCAATATATAAAAGTGTAAGCTTTTTATTGTTTTTTAGTGATCTAAATCTTTTTGAAGGTGAAATATCAAGTTTTGGAATACCATTGTAAACAGTAGTTATTTTTTTCAACCCTAAGTTTTTTAGATCGCTTTCTTCTTTTTTTGAGACAGCTATGATTTGTGTCGCTCGTTTCAAAATAAAATAAACAATAGGGAGTAATAATTGCTTAATTATGGTTTTCTTTTGTAACCTCACAGGGTCTAAAATTCCATGTGGAGTCAAAAAAAGTGGTTTTTTAAAACAAATAGCACAAAGTGCGATTAATAATTGAGGAATAATAAATACATCATGTATGTGAACGATATCAAACTTTTTATATTCAGTAATAAACTTTATAAGCATTCCAAAGCCGGTAAATAATCTTAATTTAAATGCAAAACTATTAAAGATATTTTTGAAATATTTAACGTGTAAATATTTATTTCCTTTCAATTGTTCTGATTTCGATATTCTTCTTGATTGATCCCAAACATCTGTTGTATATATTGTTACACCGTTTTTCAGTGAGAGCTCTACACTTAGGTCATATACCATCTTAGCTGGTCCACCATAGTTTAATGCTGGATATAAATATGAGCAAACTTGAAGTATTTTCATACAAGCCTTTTAATCACTAGAAAATAGAGATGTAAAAACGGATTTACCAAGTTTTTAATAATGGGGTTAGAAAATTTTTCGAAAGTGATTGTTGATTCAAAATTTTCCATAATTTCTGTATCACTAATAATTCTTTGCTTCTGTATAAACCTTCGTTTCTCCTTTATTTTATGCCAATTTTTTAAAATACTCCCATACGTTTTTATTTTTAACATTCCCCATCCCTCATAAAAAGCAAATAAAATCATACCTAACTCCATAAAGATAAGAACTGGAAATATTAAGAACAACGTTTTATTTGAGTAATTTTTTAGTAGAGTAATAATTCTGTTGCGCTCAATATAAAATAACTTTTGGGTTAATTTTTGATTTTTTTCATCTGGTAAATATTTATAGTCATGAAACAAAATGCTCTCTGGACTAAAAATTATTTTTTTATTTAATAAATTAAATTTCCAAGATAGATCAGTATCTTCATAATACATGAAGAAAAATTCATCAAATCCACCAGACTTATCGAAATCTGATTTTCTTATCAAAATACCAGATCCACTCAATGAATAAATTCTTTGTTTTTTTGAAATATTATTTGTATTAAAATCTTTTAACCAATCAAACCCAAGGTAGTGTGTTATTTTCCCTGTTAGGTTGATTGTTTTTTTATCAAATAAATACACAAGCGGTTGTACTGCTGCCACTTCTTTACTTGTTGTTTCAGAGATAAGTGGTTCTAAAAAGTTTTTACTCACAATCGTGTCAGGGTTTAAAATAAATATAAATTCACCACTTGAGGAATTAACTGCAAGATTATTTGCTTTGGCATATCCAAGGTTGTTTTTTTCTTTAATACAGGTAATTTTATTTTTATATTTCCTTTGAAATTCTTGAATTATTTTTACGCTTCTATCTTTTGAATTATTGTCAACAATAATTAGCTCAAAATGAGGATACGAAATAGCAAAAATGGCTTTTAAACAATTAGTTATATATTTTTCAGAATTATAGGTAACAAGAATAATGGAGACGAGAGGAAGCTTCATATATATTTATTCTGTATATACCAGTCAGCAGTTTTTTTTATACCAGTTTCAAATGGCACTTTTGGTACATAGCCAAGTTCTTTTTTTGCTTTCTCAATAGAATAATAGTATGTTGTCGTCATAGTCTTCACTCTTGAAGGAAAAAGTGGTAATGCTATGCCAGTTAGTGTCGTAATAAGCTGGCAAATATGAGCTATAACAAGTGCTGACGATTTAGAAACACAAAATTTAGGTATCGGTTTATTTATACTCTTTGCAACATATTTCACAATATCTATAAACTTTGTGGGTTTTGCTCCTGCAATAATATACTCTCCATCTTCTTTTTTGGAGATACCAGCCAAATATGTAGCGGCAACTAAGTCAGTGACATACACGTAGTGCATTTTATTATTTCCACTGCCGATCATCAGAAATTGGCCCGATTTAATTGCTCTATATAAAGCTAAAGTTGGGCCTTTCTCTCGAGGACCATAGACACTAGCCGGACGGATAATTGCATATGGAAGCTTGAATTTCTTGTGGGCTTCTCGAACAACCTCTTCAGCTTCCCATTTTGACCTTCCATAAAAATTAGTGAATGTTGGTTCATGGGTTTCGTCCCAATTAATGATGTCGCCTATGCCTGCAGGAAGTCCATAGACCCCAATGCTACTATAATTAACAAATTTCTTGAAATTTTTATTTTTTACTGCTTCGTCAACAAAGTTTTTTGTTCCTTGAACATTTATTTCTTTGTATTCATTATATGTTTTTCCATCAAAATCAATTTTTGCTGCTAAGTGATATACAGTCGCAACATCTTTCATCGCTCGCTTTACAGCTTTTTTATCTCTAATATCACCATAAATGGTATCAAAGTTTTTTCCCGGTAAGTTTTCAAGTGATTCTCCAGGTTTAATAAACAAACGTAAACGGGAAAGTGGAACTTTTTTTTCTAAAAGATACTCAACTAAGTGTGAACCAATAAAACCAGTAGCACCTGTAACCAAGATCTTATCTGTCATTCTTCAACTCTCTAGATTGTATTTTAAAATGGCCCAAACCGCTCGAAAAGCGTCTTTCAAACCAATCTTTTTACCTTCTTCGTAAGTACGACCGTGATATGCAATTCCAACTTCATAGATTTTTGGACGTAATTTGGCAATTTTTGCAGTAACTTCTGGTTCAATCCCAAATGAATTTTCTTTAATCTCGATTGACTGAATAATTTCTCGTTTAAAAACTTTATAACAAGTTTCCATATCTGTTAAATTAAGGTTGGTGAACATGTTTGACAATGTTGTGAGTAAAGTATTAGCTGCAAAATGCCAAAAATATACTACTCTATGTGCATCAGAGCCAGTAAACCTTGAACCATAGACAACATCTGCATGACCATCCAGGATTGGTTTGATTAATTTTTGATATTCTTGTGGGTCATATTCTAAATCCGCATCTTGAACAATAACAATGTCACCAGTTGCTCGAGCAATTCCTTCTCTCAGTGCAGAACCTTTCCCGCCATTTTTTTCTTTTAGAATCAAAATATCAATATCTTTCCTGATTTTTTCTAAGAGTTTGCGAGTATTATCAACAGACTTGTCATCAACAACAATAAGTTCTAAAGATTTGACGCCGCTCTTTCTAACTTGTGCAACTATTTCTAAAATCGTTTTCTCTTCATTGTATACAGGCATGATTACAGACAAAAGTGGTGCCTTCTTTTTTTGAACACTAGTTTGCTTTTTTACGTTCATCAATCGCTCTCTTTCTTACAAATTCTTCTAACTTTTTCTGATTTTCCTTTTGTACAAAATAACTCAAAACAACTAGTACTGTTAAAACCATAAGAGCTAAAACTAGCAGTAAGTCAAAAGTTCTTTGAAAATGTAGTGCCTGGGTAATGCCTCGTAATAAGTCGGGAAAAAGTGAAACAATAATAAAAAATCCCCACATTGAATACCAGAAAGACATTTCGATTATAGATAGTTGGGATTTGTTTTTATGAATTGTAACTACATAAATCATAAATAAAGCAAATAATGTTGCACCTATTTGAAATATGCTCATAAAGATACTCTCCAACTTACTATTTTTGTTATCATACGCAATGTATCTAAAATTGTCATCCCTCGTTCGAAGTCATGATAGATTGTTTTTATCTGAATAGTTGTAAATGGAAATTTATATTTTGCAGTTCTAGCTGCGATTTCCATTTCAACAGCGTAATCAGTTGAGTTCCATGCCAGTTTTTTATATGCATTTTCTGATACTGCCTTATAACCACTTGGAATATCTGGTATATATTCGCCAAATAGGAAAAAAATTACAGCAGAAGCTAATCTATTCATCATTATTCTGACTAAAGGCATTTTTTCATCAAAAGAACGAACTCCAAAAACTACGTCAGAAGTTTGTAATGCTTTATAAAAGAGAGGTAGTTCTTCAGAATCATGCTGGTCATCACTATCCATAAAAATAACAGCCTTTGCCTTCAAAGTTTTGAATGCATATTCACAGCCGGTTTTTAAAGCTGCACCTTTTCCTAAATTGACTGCATGAGATAAAACATGTTGCGTGTACTCTTTAGCTATAAGTGGCATTCTGTCTATGGAACCGTCATCTACAACAATAATATTCTCTGTTTGTTGTTTGATTTTTTTTAAAACAGTGGCAATATATTTTTCTTCATTTAATCCGGGAATAATGACCCAAACAGTATTTTTGGAAATTTTTTTTGTCACAGCAACTGTGTTTTACCTTTCCAGTAGTTCACAAAATACTCCACCGTTTCTTTTATACCTTCATCTAGACTGACTTGTGCTTGCCACCCTAAAATCTCTCTGGCTTTTTGTGCGCTTGCAAATAAAAGTAACGGGTCTCCAGGGCGTTCTGCTAAATGAGTAATTTGAGCTTTTTTTTGAATTCCCAAGTTTTGCATAGCTTTTTCAACTGCTGTGGCAATTTCTAGTACTGTTGATGGTTTTTCCGTAGACAAGTTGAAATAGTGATATTGAGCAGGGTTTCTAACTGCATATTCAAGTGCTTTCATGTGAGCATCAACAATATCTTTCACATGAATATAATCTCGTTGATGTTCTCCACTGCCATATACCGTTACTTCTTGTCCATCATAGATCTGTTTAATGAATCTTGGCATTGCATGTGATTCTGGTTCATGGTGTTCTTCAGGGCCATATAAATTAAAGTAACGGAGTGCAACTCCAGTCAAACCATGTGCTTTCACGTAACTAGAAATTAATCCTTCCATAGCTAGTTTGGTCATTCCATATGGATTGATAGGGATTGTTCTGTCATCTTCCTTAATTGGGATATTTTGTGGCTCACCATATACAGCAGCCGAAGAAGAAAACAAAATTATTTTCACGTTATTTTCACGCATAGCCTCTAATATAGAAACTGTTCCAGAAATATTTACATCTACGAATCTTTGAGGATCTTTGACTGACTCTCCAGCTTCTATTAAACCAGCCAAATGAAACACACAGTCAACATCTTTGATTTCTTGCTTCATTCTTTTAGTATCTAATATGTCTGCAACAACTGTATTTACATTTATGTCTCGACTTGGACGAATGTCAATATTTTTAATACTATGGCCAGCACTTTTTAGAGCTCGAACCATGTGTGTGCCTAAAAAGCCTGATCCTCCAGTAACAATGATTCTCATATATGCTCCTTTATGCTACCCAATATCCTTGTATAAACAATACTGTGTTTAATAATAACAAGATTCCGCTTATAGTAAACCAAGTATACCTAAAAATTTTAGATTTTTCTGACCAAATTGATAAAAGTATAAAAATGGGAAAACACACTAAAATATATCTTGGCATACTTGAAAATGTTCCGGTAAGTGTTGGCAGTAAAAACGCGAGTAAAGAAAAAATAATATAACTCAGCCTCGTTTTTGTTACTGAATAGAGAAGTAGGATTAATCCGATAGTTCCTGTCACAAATTCCTGGACATATGAAAAATATTTCAGATCAAATGGCCGTGCTGTCAATAAAATTTTTATGTATCGCCAGACTACTTGAGGATACAAAATTACTGTTTCTTGCCTTATCCCACCGCCAAACTCAGATTGAACATGGAAAAAATACAGAGGGTCGCTAAACTCTCTATATAGATAGTACATGTAAGTAAGAAGGCCAACTGATCCTATCAAAATAACGGTAGTTGGTTTTAAAAATTCTCTCCAAACTGAAAGTTTCTTTTTTATAATTTTTTCTACCTTTGT
>CAZDWQ010000015.1:0-11178 GCA_964509285.1 uncultured Pseudomonadales bacterium | reverse complement strand
AACATCAGTAACTTTCTGAGCAAAATCTTCAGCCGTAGGTTCACTAAAAACAACATATTTGTTACCAATTTCAATCAAAGAAGAGTTATTGCTACAAACAACAGGAGTTCTGCATTGCATAGCTTCTAGAACTGGCAAACCAAAACCCTCGTACAAAGAAGGTTGGATATATAATTGTGCACCACTATAAATTGCTGCTAATTCATCTATGGATTCTGTTAAAACATTATTCAAAAAAATAACTCTGTGAGCAACATCACTGAGTGCGAGCTGTGTCTCAATCCATTTCCACTCTGGAATTTCTTGAGGAGTAAAGTTTCTACCCAAACACACAAGTTTCACAGACTCATCTTCAATAAATTTCATCATTTTTATGAGTTGCGGAACATTTTTGTTATAGTTAATATCACCAACATATAAAATATATTTCTCTGGAAGTTTATTTTTATGAGTAACTTTTTTAATAAGACTTTCATCTTGAGCTCTCAAACTTGAGTTCGCTGCTAAATAGACAACATGAATTTTGTGTGCTGGTACTTTGAGGTGTTTCATAATGTCAGTTTTTGATGATTCTGAATCAGTGATTATTGCGGCAGCACTTTTTAGTGCTAATTTTTGTTTTCTAAACCTTAGTTTTCCTTTAATACCTGGTTGATAGTAGTTAGGAAAAAGTAATGGAATTACGTCATGGATTGTTACAACTTTATTTTTAAATGGATTCATTGGAAATGTGTCAAAAAAAAGATCGAAAAATGGATAATGAATAATATCTGGTTTTAATTTATCAGTCTTACTAATAGTACTGCTTTTGTAGATTTCTACGTCTTGTATTGCTTCAAGGTTTTGTAAAAGGAGACGAGCATAAGTTCCAATTCCTCTTGCTGAATGGTCTCCACTGAGCACACTTGTCTGAAACAGTACCTTTATTTTCTTATTTTCTTCCACTGGCGCCCTTCTCCCATAACATCAAGAATGCAACAGCATGGTGTAGCCCACTCATTACTGCAAACACAAACCCAGGAATCCCATCTACAAAGCCTTTGTGTCGAACAAAGATTTGTAAGAAAGTCTTCAGAGGTTTGATAATAATATACTCAAGAGTTGTGATTGGAGTTATTTTTAAACCCGATTCACTTAATTGCTGTGCTTTAAAACTGGTATATGTAGCAAACTTTCTTAAGTAATCAGAAAAAGTTGGGTTTGCGAAGTGAATTAAGTGACCTTCTGCCCATCCAATCTCACCAGTTACCCGCATTTGTTCATGAACATCTTTTTGCGGTAGCTTTGCATAGCCATTCACATACAATCTAATAACTGGGTCTGGATACTGCCCACCTTTTTTGAAGTAATGGCCTAAAAAGTAATTTTTTCTTTTTAACCACCATGCAACTGGTTGACCTGTATATTCTGTACCTTTTTCACCAAACTTATAACCAGAAGTAGTGATTGTTTTATGAACTTTTTTTATAAATTCTTTTTGTTCGTCATCTGGCCATTCGTCAGCATCTAGTTGCAAAACTAGTTCACCAGTGGCTTCATCCATGGCCATTTGTTTATTAATATGGAAATTTGGTTTATTGGTGGTTGTAATTACTCTAGCGCCAAGTTTTTTCGCAAGTTCAGGAGTTGTATCTGTTGACGAACCATCAACAACAATAATCTCATCGGCAATGTCTTTTATCGATCGCAAACACTTTTCAATGTTCTTTTGTTCATTATAAGTAGCCAGTACAACTGAAAGCATGAGTCTATTGTATCAAAATCAAGTCGTAATATCTAATTAATCTATCGTATAATTAATTTTGACTACAACTATGCAAATACCTAACTTTGTATTAAAAAACCGCTTTTTATTCCTACTCTTACTTTTAGCACTAGTACTCAGACTGTATTCAATCAGCAATAATCATATTTTTTTCTTTTTTGATCAGGCTAGAGACGCAGTGATTAGTACTCGCATCATTACTCAGAAAGACTTTAAGATTCAAGGCCCGTCTGTGAGTGGCACTAACGATAGCGTGTATCATGGAGTTTTATATTACTATGTAATTGCTCCTGTATATGCTCTGAGTCAGGGTAGCCCATTTGCAGTCTCTGCTTATTTGTCAGTACTCTCCTTAATTGGCATTTTTGTGACCTATCAGCTTGGTACAGAAGTATTTAAGTCAAAAACCACAGGCTTGATTGCTGCATTGTTGCAATCTGTCTCAGTTATTAGTATCCATCAGAGCACTTGGCTCTCAAATCCCACTCTTTCAGCCTTATTCGTACCCCTTACATATTATTTCATTTGGAAGTTATTTTTATCAGAAAAAAAACAAGGCTTTCTGATATATGCCTTATTTGGGCTAAGCATCGCATTAGCAATGCAATCTGCTTTACAAAATATCACTATTTTTGGCAGTGTATTACTAGTATTTTTATTTTCTCTTTTTACTAAATCTTTTAAATTTGAACTCAAAAAAATACTCGTCTCTGTTGTAACTTTTTTTGTTGGTATTTCGACAATGTTGCTCACTGAGTTCCTTATGTATAAAAGAGGAATTCTTTCATTTGAAAGTTTGAATTTGAGTCAACACGAAACAAGCATCTTTAGTGTTCTGCCTCAAATTGCATCTAAGTACTTTTCTGTGATTTCTGACCTAGTAGCTCCGCAGAAATTCTTTATTTTTCCAGCAATTTTAGTTTTGCTTTTACTTATTTATATATCCAGGCTAAATAAAAAACAGGTAGTTTGGGCAATTTCTTTTTTAACAGCACCAATATGGTTACTCATCTGGCACTATCGCGATCCAAACCACACATTTATTGGTGTTGAGGTTATTGTTTTCTTATTACTCGCTGTTGGATTAACAAAAATACTCAAACAAAAAAACTTGTTGAGCAAATTAATTGTTGGGTTAGTTATACTTGTCTTTGTTTTTAGTAATTTTAAGACACTCAATTCTTGGAGAGTAAAACAACATCATTATTTTGGCATTCAAAATGGAGCGTTCCTAAATAACCAACTCTCAGTAGTTAATAAAACATACGAATTGGCAAACGGAAATGAGTTCTCTATCTCAACTTTAACAAGTCCATACTTGATTAACACAACTTGGGACTACTTATACCAATGGTATGGTCAGTCTCGATATGGCTATACTCCGTTTTATGTTGGAATTGACCAAAAATACTTTATCACAGATTCAGTTTTGGCTCAAAAATACCAACCAGAAAAGATGCATTTTATTATTTTTGAACCTGACACAACACTGAGCGAAGAAATTCAAAGAGATTTTATAGACGCTCAATACGAGACTTTTGGTCCATACAGTTCTCAAAAAAAGTATGAGTTTGGTTCACTCAAGTTAGAACAACTTGTTCAATAAAGTTTGTATCTTTTTTCTGAACAACGTAGTAAGAACGACAACCCCAACTCCAAGAAGTGTTAGTGAGTTAGCTAACAACACAGTTTTAGTATTTGTGAAAATTACTTTTACCGAGTGTTCACCAGCTGGAAGCCAATAAGTGATAACGCCTCTATTATTAATATCTTGAAACTCAATTAAAATCTCTTCACCATCTACAAACACTTTCCACCCAGGATAATAGAACGTGTAATCTATCATTCTTACTTTGTTTTCTGATGCAATTTTGTAGGTTCTTTCCGAATTTTTGACAACTAGGTCTTGTAATACTGCGTCACCTTCTAGAACTGCTACTTTTTCGTTTTTATGGACAGGATACTCTGTTGTTTTTGTTGTCCAGATCGTGTTCATGTTCGAAGAATGTAGATTATCGACAGTGAAGTAATAATACTCTTGAGGAAAAAAGGTAAAATTCTTTCCATATACTTCTGCAAACCTATTCCAAGAAATACACACTATGAGTAGTAATCCTAAAACAATATTCCAATTTTTTTTATCTAACTTACTAATAAAGTATGCGGCAATAAATGGAGGAATAAAAATGAAAGTTGACAACATTCTCCATGGAAACTGAATATTACTCAAAAAATCGACTGATTCATATATAGGTTGGGCGAGTATAGTTGTAAAAAACAAAGTAACTACACCAACTAAAATAAAAATATCAAAAAGGTCAAATTTTATTTTTTTGACTTTATTTAAAATCATAGTTACAAAACCAGCCACCAACAATAAAAATTCAATAGCGCCTGTTTTTATGAAATGACCTCTAGAGAGGATTTCATTTCGCTCAGTTATAAAGTAGTACCACTGAGGATCTAAAAAACTTTTTAAATTTAAAGTAGATCCATAAGTATAGTGATTGGTACCAGAACCATAGAAAAAATATTGAATATCTTTTAATAAAGGCAACAGATAATAACTACTTAATAGAATTCCTAGAAGTCCTGAAGTTACTAACAATACAAAAGACTGCAGTTTATTTTTCTCCTGAAAAAGCAAATAGAGAGTATATGGGACTATAAAGAATGCGCCAGTAAGCATATTCATCGGGTGACTTAAAATCATACCCAAAACAGCAAAAGAAACTCCTAAATAAGCCCACCAAGTTTTTTTCTTTAGTAGTAGATGGATAAAAATAAGGATAGCAACAAAGAATACTGAAGAAAAATATTCTGGAATTGCACCTCTAATATATAAATTAATTATTCTATATGGAGCAAAATTGAATAAGAATGCACCCACAAAACTCGGCCAACTGTTAAAATGGAGTCGCAAAAAACCATAAAATAATAAAACAGAGAGCACTGTCGCAATAACGTAAACAAGATTAAAAGAAACAACAACGTTATGTGTAAAAAAAGTTAAGAATGCACCCAAGTAAGAGGTAATCTGTTGAATAAACGAACCCACAGGCAAACCGTAGTTTGCAAACCCGTCTGTCCAACGAACTGGCAAGTCACCTTGTGATAAGGCATTGTGAAAAATCGCTATATTTGTAATATGAGAAGTTCCATCCATATTGGCTGGCTGGTTTTGGTATAGCAGCGTATCCAACAAAAACACTATTGATGATAGAATTAATAGTACTACCGCAATACAGTCGACTTTGTTACATAATCTCGATTTGAATAGCATCTGTAAGACTATTATAAAATGAAAACAGCTAAAAAATCTCAAGCAAATACTTTTACTTATCTAGTAGTCGCTTTCATTATTATTTTAATAGCTTGCCTCAAACAACCAACTCTTCGTTCAACTCTCGGCATTGGTAATAATAGAATGTGGCAAGAGCTAGTTGACCAAATCAATTCAGATAATCAGAACGTTGTGCAAGAATTGTGGAAGTTTAGAGATTTTTACTCTAGAGGCACTATTTATTTACAAAAAAACCAAGAGCTTGTCATCCCTGATGAACTCTCCTCTGCTCTCACCTTTCCAAATTCTTTTAAACCATATTTGGTATATGAAGCTCCAAAAATAAGAAGTGTTGAAGGTAGCATTTCCGCTACTGATGCAGTGTTTTTTTCTAAAGAATTGCTCGATACCCTTGGGTGGGAACTACTCACTCAAACTAGTAACGTTCAAGTAATCAAAGCAAAAAATACAAATGTAGCTTTGGTTATTGCCGTTTTTGATCTAGAAACTGCTAGCACCGCCAATGGCTATCTTTACTTTGACATGCGTGAAAAAAAATTCCGAGAATCTGTTATCGATAAAAAATGGTTAGTTGTTAGTTTAGTCACCCTGTAATGATGTATACTCATATGGTAATGAAATTTTTCAATAATCACAGGTTTGCAATCTTACTAACACTAATTCTTGGTTTGGCAACACTACTACGATTTTCATTTTTAAGTGTCTTTCCACCTGCAATGCTCCAAGATGAAGTCGGAGTTGGCTATGCCGCAATTAGCATCGCAGAAACAGGCAAGGACGAATGGGGAACTAGCTTCCCGCTTATCTTCAAATCATTCGGAGATTACAAAGCACCAGGTTTCATTTACGCAACAGCTTTACTCTATAAAATCATTGGCTGGCAGGAAATTTTACCGAGAATCACTTCAGCAATAGCCGGTGTTTTCATAGTTCTTTTAGGAACTCTATGGATTAGAAAACTTTTTAAATCCGATGAGCTGGGCTTAGTTGCTGGTTTATTATTGGCAACCAATCCTTGGACTATTCATCTCAGTAGAATGGCGCTTGAATCAAACTTAGGTTTAGCTTTCTTTATGGCTGGCTTATTATTTATGAGCTATGCCTCAAAATCTTACTTTAAATTAGGAGCATCTGCAGTATTTTTTAGTTTGAGTACCTACACTTTTCATAGTTTTAGATACGCAGTTATATTATTTTTATTTGCCACAATTTTTGGAACACTGCTCATACATTATAAAGAATTAAAAAAGAAAAGCACATTCTTAAAAAGTACGCTGCTTATTTTATTATTTTCAACGATTCTTTCTCTACCAGGATTTTTTGCAAAAGGCGCAACAGGAAGATTAAATCAAACATTAATCATAACTTCGAGTGATCACATAAAACTATACGAACACTATGAAAATAACTGTCATGGTACTTTCATAGAGATAAATCCAAAACTAACAATACTTTGTAAATTAAAATATAATAAATTTACCAGACAGATTTTAATAGGTACTGAAAGTTTAGTAAAACATTTTTCTCCTGATTTTCTCTTTCTTTCTGGAGATAAAGAAGTACTCAGAAATCCAACTCAGGGCGGTCAATTTTTCTTGTTCTTACTACCATTTTGGATGATCGGCTCGTTATTACTGCTGAAAGATTTCAAAAAGTACTATGTTTTAATTTTAGGTTACTTTTTAGCTTTAGTTCCCTCTGCAGTTTCAGGAAACCCTCATGCAACTAGGCTCTCTATCTTAATACCTTTTGTTCTTATTACTTTTATTCTTGGTTATCAATTTTTTAAGGAATATTTTAAAAAATATAAATATTTCACGCATATATTTACAGTAACTTTATTTATATTTTTGGGCTTCTTTATAGTGAAATATTCTGTTGATACATTCGCAACTCATGAAATTACTGCAACGTACCTTTCCTATGCAAAAAAAGTTGCGGTACTTGAAGGCGAGTATGTAAAAAAAGGCTATACTGTATATGCAGATCATGACTTATATCCAGAACCACATATGTATTATGCTTACTTCAATAAAATTGATCCTAGAACAACTCAAGAATCATTTGCTAAAGTTTATGAAGAGTCTGCAGGATTTTCTCGACCAAAACAGTTTGGCGAAAATGTATTTTTTGATACAGGTGATATTTCTGCTCTTGATTGTGAAGAAAATAAAGTTCACCCTACAGTTTTTATCACCAATGACGCAATCAGTAATTTAGAACCAACCACTACAATTAAAGACAATACCCGTTTATATAGTTTTGTATATGTCTATGAAGGCACACAAAAATGTTCGGAATAATTAAAAAAAATAACTTTCTGATCTTGCTTGTCATTGTTTTATTGTTTGCTTTTTTACTTAGGACTATTCAATTGGCTCAAACACCAAGTGGTTTTCATGCAGATGAAGCATCTTTTTACGTTAACGCAGTTGCATTATCTCAAACTGGCATGGATGAAGATGGTAATAGAGTGCCATTCTCCCTAGCCTCATTTATTGATCCAAAACCAGCTCTCTATTCATATTTACAGATACCATTCTTATATTTATTTACTAATCAAATTTTTGCAGCTCGATTTGTCTCAATAGTTTTAGCGATGCTATCTTTGGTAGCTGTCTATCTATTTGTGCAAGAATTTTCAGATAAAAAAATTGCTCTACTAACTACTGCAGTTCTTGCAGTTTCTCCTTGGCACCTTATTGTTAGCAGAGGGACTCAAGAAGTAATTGCTTCTTTCCTATTTTTAGTTACGACACTTCTCTGCTTAACTTTCTTTTTGAAAAGAGAAAAAACGAACCGCATCTTTTTATTATGTTCATTCTTCTTCACCAGTTTTTTGAGCATGTATTTTTATCATTCAGCAAAAGTAGTTTTACCATTTTTAGTAATTACTCTTATTGCATATCACTACAAAAAAACAAAAACTAGCTTCAAAAATGGAGTGCTTGTTTTGATCTTAGTTATCTTTGCAGGTGTATCTTCGCTCCTTGTTCAAGAAAGTAGTTCTAGAATTTCTGCTGTAAGTATTTTTTCGGATCAAGGCCCGCAACAAAAACTTCTAGAACAAATATATACCTCCCGAGGAGAAATTTCTGTCTCGGTGATCAGAGTTTTCTATAATAAAGTTCAGGCTTATTCTCTAGCAGTTGTTGGCGAGTATTTAAAATATTTTTCACCAGAATTTTTATTTTTATCTGGATCTAGACCGACAAGATATATTGTTCCCGACCATGGGCTACTGTATTTAATTGAAATTCCGCTTTTACTCATTGGGCTATACACAGCTATTAAAAACAGAAGAAAAGAGTTGGCACTATTTTTAATAATCCTATTTGTCAGCCCAATTCCTGCAAGCCTTACAACACAAGAAACACCAAGCATGCTGAGATCATTTCCGATGATAATTGCCCTTGCCTATTTTATTGCTCTTGGTATCAAATCTGTACTTGAAATTAATAACAAACTACTGAAAAGTTTGGTTATAGTCTTACTATTAGGTGCCTATGTTTGGAGCATTTTTTACTTTGCCTTACAGTACCATGTACAAGCCCGTTACACTAAACCTTGGTTTAGAAATAGCCCATACACAAAAATTGCTAAAGAAGTTGCACTTATTGCAGAGGACTATGAAAAGATTGAAATTACAAATGATTTACGTCCTTTATATGCCTATTTTGTAATGGAAAATTTGATTACTATTCAAGAATTGCAAGTAAATCCACAAGCAAGAAATACTCAAAAATATACTTTAGGTAAATTTACATTTAATAAAGACGTGTGTGATTTTGATGAAATTAAACCAAACACTTTATACATTGCCGAGGTAGGATGCCAAGAGAAAAATCAAGAGCTTAAAAACCTAACAACTGTCAAAGTTATTGCTTACGACGATGGCACAGAAGTCTATGAACTTTTACAACTTGTTCAATAAATATAAAAAAACACTTTTTAGCTTAGGAATTATCCTTATTGTTCTTGTTTTTACAAACAGATTGCTTTTAAAAGATGTTGTGTATGAAAGCGATGACTATAAACTTCATGCTGTCAGAACTGCTAGTTACTACTTAGCGCTTAAACAAGGTCAACTACCTGTCAGGTGGGGCCCAAATTTAAACGGTGGATATGGCTATCCTTCTTTTAACTACATGTACCACACGCCTTATTTTTTTGGTGCAGTAACTCACTCTTTTGGTTTTAGTGTTCAAGAAAGTTTAAACCTTACAGTGTTATTTTCTTTACTGTTGGGTAGCCTTGGCTGTTATTTTTTCATTCGCTCATACTTAAAATCTGAATTCTGGAGCGTATTACTCTCACTCTCTTTTATTTTAAATCCGTACACCTTGTTAAATATTTATTGGCGAGGTGCAGTAGGAGAACTATTCTTTTATGCTTTCCTTCCATTTTTTCTGTTAGGAATAAAAAAACTGCTCAAAGATAACCAAAAACCTCTTACTTTCTTACTTACAACAATCCTTATGGCGCTTCTCATTTTATCTCACTTTCCTTCAATTTTTGTACTTTTTATACTTCTCATCTTTTTTGTTCTATCTGAATGGAAAAACACACTTTCATTCCGAAAAATCTTTCCTGTCATATGCGCAGTCGCCTTAGGATTCCTACTGAGTGCCTGGTACTGGCTTCCTGCATATTTTGAACAGTGGATGGTAACTTACAAAGATACTATTTCACTTACTTTTTACCTTGAACAATTTGCTAATCCGTTTTTATTATTTGATATAAGAAAAAGCTCAGTAAGTAGTAAATATTTTTTGGATGCATTACAGTTAGGAGGAGTTTCTATTCTGAGTTTATTCGTAGGGTTGCACTTATTACAGTTTTCAAAGAAAGTGAGGTACTGGGTAGTTTTAATATTTTTGTGCATTTTTCTTATTTCTCACTCATCTCAACTTCTCTGGGACACGATAAAGCCATTACAATATCTTCAATTCCCATGGCGACTTATTTCAGTCATTACTTTTGCCTCAATCATGATTTTTATTAACTTTGTTTCAGAAAAAAAGATAGCTTCAAAGTGGAAAAAAGCTGTTGCCGTACTAATTGCTGTTTACACTCTATTTTTATCTCAAAGATACATTACTAGTAAAGGAACAACGAATAGAACTGACTTTGATTGGTACCATCCAACTTTTGAAACAGGATCTAGCTTTAATGAACACTTACCAATATGGGCAAACTTAGCGTATTATTTTCCAGATGAGCTTTTATACGTAAATGCTAGTGAGTCAGCTTTACTTGCACCAAACAATTTAGAAAAATACGTTCATAAACTTTCTGATTTAGATGCAATAATTACAGAATTTGACGGAAAAACCATTTCTTATCAAATAAGCCCTGATCAAAATATCATTGCTTTACATAAACGCCTGTTTTACCCTGGTTGGCAAGCTCTTCTTGATGGGAAAAATGTTGATTTTATTATGGATGTACCTGAGTACCAAGGAATTCTGGCAGTTTTTATTCCAAATGGTTCTTCGAACATTACAGTTGAATTTACTGGGTACACTAAACTAAGAAGATATACTGAAATCATATCTGTGATAACACTTTTATTTGTAGTTGGACAATTTATTTTAAAAAAGTATAGAATAAAGTAAATAAAAATGATTACTGCACTTAAAAAACTAAATTCAAAACATACTCTATTGCTTGCAATACTTTTTTTGATTGGAATAATTACTAGATTCTATAATATAGAGAAAATTCCACCATTTGTTCCACATGATGAACTTGGATACTTCATAAATGCAAAAGCTCTTAGTCTTTCTGGATCAGATATTACTGGCACCTGGAATCCACTTTCAATAACTCCAGTAACTCCAACCTTAGCAGAACTAACAACTCATATTATCGCTCCATTTTATTTGTTACCTCTCAATCCAGTTTTGGCAGGAAAATTGCCCTTTCTCATCATGAGTTTATTAGTACCTTTCTTCATCGCAGGTATTACATTTGAGTTTACAAAATCAAAATATGCAGCCCTATTTGCTTGGCTCATTTCTTTATTTAATCCTTGGATTTGGCAAATTGGCCGAATGCCATTTGACGGCTATGCTAGTTTTTTCTTTTATATCTTAGGAGCATATTT
>CAZDWQ010000014.1:0-25901 GCA_964509285.1 uncultured Pseudomonadales bacterium | reverse complement strand
CCCTTACCAAGTACAGAATCTAAAATAAAAGGAATTAAACCGAGAATAAAAAGTGTCAGTGGCAAAATTACTTTTTTGAGGTTGGCAATGATTTCTTTGAAAAATAAAACAAATAAAGCCATACCTACTAAAGGAACAGTAATTTTTGCACTGTGGTATGTATAAATTGCTGCATCAAAAGATACTGCTGATATAAATAAAAATAATTTATTTCTAAAGTTTAATTGTAACGATTTAATAAAGAATAAGATTCCCCAAATTACAAAAGCTAGGGCAATCCCGGACTCAAAACCAGCCCGGGAATAATGAATATGCCAAGGAGAGAAAGCCATTAAAAATCCTGCAACCAGTGAGTACTCTTTTTGATATTTATGGTCTTTAAAAATCTCTTGTGCTAAGAGTATCATTCCTAAAATCGCGAACAAGGAAAAAAGGGCAAATGGCAACCGTACGGCAAATAAGTTCATACCAAAAAGGTAAGTGAAAATTCCATTTAAATATATTGCCAAAGGAGCCTTATAGTCACCAAATGACATAAAACTCACTGGTAAAAAGTCTAACCACTCATCACGTCTGGTATGCAAGACAGCATAGCCGTTGTATCCAATTGCTGCTTCATCCCACGTCATTCCGTGAGGCACTTCTGCAAGTTTATAAAATCTAATAGCACCAGCAACTAAAAGTATTGCTAAAATTGATAAAATGTACCAGTATTTTTTCAAAACTTTTTCTAGCATTTTTTATTATTCTTTCAGTGGCGTAGCTGTATATACTACCAATCTATCTCCAAATTCCTTCTGAGTAATAATTTTGTCATATTTTTGCCTGCCCCACCAGTTGCGCAATAATTCAGAGTCTTTTTTATCAGTCACTATATAGTAAATTACTTGAGGTGTTCCTCGCCAACGTCCGCCGTATCTTTTATCAATTACATCAAGCAAATCTTTCTTTTCCTTTACATATGAAGTTACATTTGGTTCATATGCAAACTCAAGCGGTAAGGTTTCATTTCTCAGACCCTGAACTAAAAATTCGTATTGGTATGGGAAGTCATATATATCTGGTTGATATGTGTATACTGAAAAATCTCGTTCACCTGCATCCTGCCTTATATAGTCAATGACGTTTCTCTTAGTTCCATACATGGCAGAATCGTTTAAAAACTTTGGTTTCTCAATGGCAACAAAATATTGTAATCTGCTCAAAGAAGTCAAAACATAAATAATAACAAAAGCAACTGACAGCTGTTTTGGCAGTTTGTTAGCTAGAGTCCCAATTACTATTGTGCCAACCGGTACTAATGGATATACATACCAAAGATTAAAGTGTAAAAATAAAAAACCAAGGGTTGGAATTAAGAAAAATATTCCAGAAATAATAAAAATATTTTTCAATTGTTTATTTTTCTCCTTACTTTTAAATACAAAATAAAGAGAAAGAATAACAAAAACTAAAAATATATATCCAACAATTTTTGTTGTATCGTCTGGTCTTGATTCAAAAATAATATTTCTTGTCTCGCCAAATATTGTACTTATAACATGAAAAATTTTGTTGAGATTCAACCCATCACCTTCACCACCTTTTGAAAAATATTCTATTATTGCCTTTACTTGTGGGAAGTTATTTTTGAGCTCAAATAACATCTGAGGAAAGAAAGGTATAGAAAATGAAGCTGCTGCCACCAATATATTTTGAAGTGAAGGTCTTAATTTATAAACCAGTAGCGTTGAAAGAATAATAATGGGGTAAAAAATCGCAAAGGCTGATGAAAAGTGAAATCCAAAGCTAGCTGTAAATGCTAAACCAAATAATAATTTGTTATCTATTTTTTTAAGTCTTAACTGCTTTAGCAATAAAATAATAATTATTATTGTTAGTAAGGTCATAGGAAATGGATTCCAAGCACTCTTAGAAATCATTAACCAAAAACCTGAAAAACCGATAATAGCTGCAGACTCAAGATTGAAATATTTATAAACTAAAACCATTTGTAGCAAAACAAGAATACTCATAGCGACAGCTGCAGAGACAGGGTTAAATCCTGAAACTAGGTAAAACGGTGCCAACAGGTAATACCAACCTGGACCAAAATAGAGTCCAGGAATACTAGTCCAAGGCCCAATAAACTTTAGCTCAGGAACTGCCAACATGTGCAAAATTGCTAAGGAATCTTTGCCATGGTCAAATAAAAATGGCAAGATATTATCTTGAAGATAAAAAGTTCGAACAACAACAGCGAGTAAAAATAATAAAATAAACCATTTGTGTTTACTGAACATACTTTTTACTTTGTTTACAATATTCATCATATTTTTCACAATATTTTCACGATAATTAAATTACTATTTTATTTTTTTGTAATTGCTCTTTTCTTTTATAACTCCAATATGGCTTGAACATATAGTATTGAATTAATTGCCAAGAATTTGCGTTTTTTTCTACAAACTTGATTGAATTATTCCAGCTCATTTTTAATATTTTTTGTTCTCCAAAAACGTCTTTGTTAGTTGATTCATGAACATGAAACACTACTGCATCTTCGTCAAACAAAACTTTCCAGCCATTTTTAGTGGCACGGAAAGACAAGTCGACATCTTCCCAATATGCAGGATAAAATGTTTTGTCAAAACCATTTAAGAGCACCCATTTTTCTTTATCAAACATACCGCTTCCACCACTTACCCAAGCAGTGTTACCTGAGTGCATATCTGAAGCTTTACTATGAATAAACATACCTCTTTGAAACCAAAGTTTATTTTTACCAGATTTTTGGCCAGTTAAATCTTTCTCATACTCTAAACAACCTACTCCAAAAACGAGTGGATCCTCAAAATGTTTTACTAACTCATTTTTCACCGTTTTTGTTGGTTTTACGTCGCTATTGAGTAGAAAAATATATTTATTATTTGAAAATAAAACTCCAATATTGGCGGCAGCTGCAAAGCGCATATTTTTTTCTAGAGCAACTAAATATAAAGTGATTTTATTTTTTCCCACAGTAACAACATTTGTATAAAGTTTATGTTTGAAAGTTTGAGGTGCAGGGTAATATTCTTTTGAAACTTTTGTTGGTAATGTAGTTTTTTTAGTCAAAGATAACTTGTATGATCTAATCAAGTACTTCACACTTTCGTCAGTACTATTATCATCAACAAGTATGACTTCATCACCAGATTTTAGACAAGCAAATACATCTGGTAAGAATCTTTGTAAGAGTGATTTTCCGTTGTAATTAGGAATTACTACCGAAACAGTTTTCATTTTAAAACATCTTCCATACTAGTAACTCGAATTCTGGTTTACTAAATTTTTTTACACGATCTAGTGACTGTTCCTGCAATTTAGTATATTCATTTGGCTCAGTAATGAGTTTTTTAGTAATATTAAAACACTGTTCTTGTGAATCCCACAACAACTCATTTAGTTCACTCCCAATAATTTCTTTTTGCCCACCTTTATTAATCACAACAGGCACACAACCGGCGGCCATTGCTTCAATAGTTGTAATACCAAAGTGTTCAACTTTTTCTGGATTGCTAGTTTCATCTACACCAAAACCAGTTGCATGCCAATATATCGCAGCTTTTTTATATAGTTTCACAAGCGTTTCACGGGAAACTTCTGTCA
Source organism: uncultured Pseudomonadales bacterium (assembly GCA_964509285.1). Classification (GTDB taxonomy): domain Bacteria; phylum Patescibacteriota; class Microgenomatia; order UBA1400; family PJMF01; genus VFLK01. The sequence continues at coordinate 22,271 of CAZDWQ010000014.1, read as the reverse complement.
TTATTTCTATAGGATATCCCGTAATCTGTTTTCGTATTTCTGCTACATATTCTTCATCTTCTACTGACCCAACTAATAATAGTTTCCATCCAGACAGTTCTTTTTTATTCTCATCAACTAATTTTTTGAAAAAATTCACGAGAACATCTTGGCGTTTACTATGTAATTGCTTAAAAAATCTACCGACATGTAGTATTATTTTTTCTTTATTTTTTACTGGTTGGATTTCATCTAGAGAAACTAACGGATGATGCACAAAATTAACCTTAATATCCCAGTTTTTTTCTATAACATTTTTTGTAAACTCAGAATTTGTGTTCTTAATCTGCCAAGAAGCTAGTTTTATCTTTTCCCACAAATTTAATTTGTTTGTGAATGGAATCTGAATGTGCAGATTATTTTTTCTAGCACCACTCAGAAAAAAACTACCATCAGTGACGTAATATACGTAATCAAATTGCTTGGTTTCTTTTAGTTTCTGGTAAATTGACCCATTTTTTAATTGAGAAGGAATAAATGTAATAGCAGCCAAACTATAATTTAAAAAATCCTCATATTTCTTTTTTATTTCATCAAGTTTTTTTTCACGTGAAATATATTCAGAGGGAATAGCAATAAATACTTCATGCTTTGTTGATACAGTACTAGCAACATCAAATAAATGTTTTTCACCACCTCCAAAATGATGAGGTAGATATGGAGAATAAAATAAAACTCTCATATTCTAAACCCTTTATATCACTGTTTCTTCCACAGATCACTCATCTCAGCTTCTTTACTTTTATATTTTTCAGAAATTGAAGGTTTTTGTTGTAACTCCCAAACTTGAATATATACAAGAACTCTATTTATTCCCTGAATTATTGCTTCAACCATACCTTCCATACCATCTAAATATCCTTGCTTCAAAAATGCTCTTCTGAAAAACTCCATAAAGCCTTTTCTAAATAGGGTAAGTAGAGTAACTTTTGGTACATTAGATTTAAATAATTCTTTGGCCTCAATTGGAGTCCAGGCAGCAGTCTTAAGCAATCCGCTGACTGTATCTCTATGGGTAAAATGCACTAATTTTGTTTGCAGATCGATAACCTTACCTGTGTATTGTGGGCTTTCGTGAACTTCGCCAAACCAACCACTCAAAGAGTCTCTTTTAAAAACTCGCTCTACCCAGTCGTCTTCCCAACCACCAGCTTTAAATTTTTTTCCAAAATAAAAATTCTCACGTTGCACTCTAAATACCTGGGCATCAGAGGTTTCAATCATGACATTAATTTCTTTTGCCAAAGTTGGAGTCACTCGTTCATCTGCATCAATATAAAAAACCCAAGCCGATTTTGCACGTTTTAAAGCCTCTTCTCTCAGGCGTGAGAAAGAATTATGTCTAAATGAAATGACAGTTGCTCCAAGTGTCTCAGCTATTTCTCTGGTGTCATCAACAGAGCCATCATCTATGACGATAACTTCGTCACACCACGCCACACTACGAATACAATGCTCTATCATTGTTGCTTCATTTTTAGCAATAATAAGCGCGCTAATAGACATCTCTTTACTCATAAGAACATCTTACCTCAAACAGACCTTCAGACCAACTAGTACTTTGAAAAACTAGATAATAGGTTGCTTGCCAAACTGCATCATGAAAAAATGTAAAACAGCTTGTCTTTGTGTTGCCGAACCATGTAATAAAAGAGAAAAAGCAATTCTCAAAGCGGTCGCAATTTCTTTCCATGAACCATGTTTGAACGCAAACAATAGTCTGTTTCTCGTTTGATAATATGAGTGTGTTGGTGATCCAGATCCACCACTTGAACCCGCATTTTTATGATAAACAACTGATTTAGGACAAAATGCTATTTTGTATCCTGCTTTAGTAACTCGGACACTCCAGTCAACATCTTCTAAATATAAAAAGAAACGCTTATCAAGCGTACCAACTTTTTCTAAAATTTCACGCTTCACTAGTACGCTACAACCCGTGGCAAAGTCAGACTCGGTCTGTTCATCAAACTGACCCCTATCTATCTCATCAACTCCTCTATGAAAGGCAGCTAGATGATTCCAGTCTATGGAACCACCTGCATACCACAAGACTTTTCCTAACTCTGATTTATCATAAGATTCTTTATGGAACTCATTGCCTTTAGAAAAATATATTTTTGAGGCAACCATACCAGTTCGAGGATCCGACTCAGCTGTTTTGAGCAACTCTTTGAGGAATTCTTCATCAACAGTAGTATCGTTATTTAAAAGGAGCACATAGTCTGAGTTGAATTTTTCCACAGCATAGTAGATACCTAAATTATTACCTCCAGTGAAGCCTTTATTAGACTCACTGCGAAGAATTTGTATCTGGTTCTCTTGTAAAGATTTTGGTAATTCTAACGCCTCTCTTGAAGCATTATCTACAACGATAATTGAATGCTTAAATCCTGTTGATTTGATATTCTGTAATGATTTTAAACACTCAATAGTGTCTTCTTTCGAGTTATAGTTGACTAAAATAATAGATACGTGAATCATAAGATGCCCATTATACAACTAAATATAAAATTTTCGACGTATTTTCCATACAAACTGCTCTATACCAGAGGTATTTTCAACTTTCCAATTTGCAATCCAATACGCCAATTCTCTATTAAACTGAGCCAATTCTGCAACAGTAGCTTCCTCTTGTTCTCTGTTAGACTCAGGAAAGCCTCTTGCTTCCCATGATTTGATTGCTACACTTGCTTCAGATAAACCTTGCAATAATGAAAGAGCTAGGCCATGGGTACCATCATTTACACCTCTGCCTGCAAAAAACCTTGAAAGAAACTCACTGTAAAACTTTTTAGTTATGTATGCTCCATCAATTTCTTGTTGTTCTTTATCTGGATCTCCGGCAAATTCGCTTGCTTGAATAGAAGTATATCTGTTCAGACGGTCTAAATATTGATCTACGTGTTGGTAATTATGATGGAGTATCGCTAGGTCAGCTATGGCTGGCAATTCTTTGACAACTCCTTTAGTAATTGGAATTGAGTGTATTTCATCAGACCAAGAAACAAAGCCTTTTCTAAATAGTCTTAAAACATAGTCAGGCCACCAACCAGTTTTTTCTATAACTTTGTTAAATATCAAATTACGTCTAGGAATATAATAACAGTCAGCTGTTTTTTGGCCCGAAGCAGCAGTTTTAACGATACCTTTTATAGCTGCTTCTAACTCCTGGGGAACTTCTTCATCTGCATCAACAATCAAAATCCAGTCTCCAGTTGCCTTTTTGATCGCAAAATTTCGAGCAGGTTCGACATATCCGACATCTTTATGTGCAAAAATTTTATCTGTGTACTTTTGTGCAATCTCAACCGTAGCATCATCACTCTTCATATCTACAATAATAATTTCGTCCGCAAACTTAACAGACTTGAGTGTCGCCTCTAAAGTTGCTTCTGCGTTTTTTGTGTTGATGACAACAGATAATTTCATGAACGTAAACTCCTCACTTCTGATACTAATTTATCTTTTCCAATTAATAGTAATGTACTAATGTAGACAAGTCCAGTTATTACCACTCCAACGAAGAAGTGCAAGAAACTCTGTGACCAAATCTGAATTCCTAAGAAACCTATTACAGCCATTACACTCGCTGCCAGTGCTTGTCGCCAGACTTGATCTGTGAAGTTAATTGGAATAACTTTTTTGACCATAACAACTGAGAAGAACGACGAGAATGAAATAAGGAACGCTGCTATTGCCACACCGTTATAACCGAACATACCAACACAAATTGGAGTCACTATCCAAGTCAGAACTGTCCACATTATCATCAGCTTCAAAGTCTTATTAATTTGCCCAACAGCGTTCAAAGTGTTTGTGAGCGGAGTTGAAACTGCTCCCCAAGCAATACTCAAACTGAATAGAACCAGACTCAATACTGCTGGTTCCCATTTTTGCCATTTTGGAATTAATTGAATAAATGGCCAAATAAATACACTCATTCCAACTAAGATCGGGAATATTGCCAAAGTAATAAAGTAGAGAGATTTTTCAACTGCTTTTTTGAGGGCGCCAATATTTCCTTGCAGTCTTGAAAAAGTTGGAAAAGTAATTGCCATCACATTCTGAACAGTCAGATTGTATGGATACATTGAATAATTCTTACCCCAATTTATATATCCAAACTCACTCAAAGAAAAATAAAAACCAAGCACTAAATAGAATAATTGATCTTTTATTCTTGATAAAAAGTCATTAATTTGAAATTTGGCTCCATATTTAAACATTTCACAGAACGCTTCTTTGTCAAAACCAATCCCAACTTTCCACGGTTGCATGACATACATAGAAACAACACCAATAAGAGAACGTGCAAAAATAGCGTATGCATATGCCATTGCCCCGAAGCCTTTAATCGCGAATACAATTAAAATACCATTAAAAATAAGCTGTTCTAAAATTTGAGGAAAAACTAATTTAGGAAAATCTAACTTGCGTTCCAAAATAACTGAAGGAATTGTTTTTAGTGAAGCTAAAGGAAAAGCAATTGCTAATGACAGTAAAATCCATAACCCAGTCATTCCAGTTTTTTCCTGGATTTTTCCCGTCGATAAAACAATCAATACAATACCAACAATAAACCAACTCAATAATTGCTGAACAGTAAAAGCGGTAACATAATCTTTTCTTGTTGGTTCAGACTTCTTTTGAATTAGTGAGGCAGCCAACCCAACATCCGAGAAAAAAGTAAGCAACCCAACAATGGGAATAACTAATCCATAAATACCAAAATCTTCCGGAGAAAAGTACCATGAGAGTACCATGATAGAAGCGAAACCAATTCCTTGCAGTAATATCGTTCTAATAAAGTAAGAAATTGCCCCAGAAACAGTTTTCTTTTTTATATGTTGCAACTCTTCAGGTTGCATTTCAATTTCTGCTTGTAAGTTTTCGATCATTGTTATTATAGTACCAGAAGAATAGGCCTAAGAATATTACTAAACCTAGACTTGAAACTAAGTTTGAAGTGTTCCTCACAAAAGTGTTTTTTAGTTCAAGCAGTACTACATGTTTTCCAGCGGGAACTGCAACTTGCAAATACCCTTCTTGAGATTGCTCTTTACTCACAGCTACTCCATCAATAACAGCTGTCCAACCCGGAAAATCAGCAACTGTAAAAACAACTTTTTGTTCAGTTTTAAAGTTAGTTGTAACTATTTTTTTGTGTACCTTATTTGTAGTAATTTCAAAGTCTTCAGTGCAATTATTCAATACCTGACAATACAAAACTTGACCCTCTAAAGCTACTGGGCTAATTTGATTTTGTTTTATTTGAATTGGAATATAGTCAGGTAAAGTAGTACTCATCTGCTGACGCAGTTTATTGGCATCAGCATAGTAATACTCACCTAAATCAGAAGTAAATTCTTGAGGTTGAAAATATTTGTAGTTTAATAAAACCAACACAAACAATAAAACAACTGTATAAAAAACCTTAGAAAATATATTTGGCAAGAATTTTACTAACGCACCAACACTGATTCCTAAAAATACTATGCCAGCGGACAAATACCTCCATGGAAATTGTAAAAATGATAAGGCTGGCACAGCATCCCAAATAAACTGGGTCTTTTGAGTTGTAAGGAGCAACGCAACCAAACACAAAACAACTACTATAAAATAGTGGAACATATTACTATCGATTACCAGTTTGCCTTTTTTTGCTATCGTACTTTTAATAACTTTAAAAAGTATAAAACCAGACAAAAACAATCCTATCAACTGTCCAAAACCTAGGTAAAAAGATATTCCATCTAGAGGTCCGTAAGTGGACCCTCCATAGCCCCAATTTTCTGTGAAAAACTGACGAATATATACAAAGTGTAAATTATAGTCAAAGTAATCGGCAAGAATAGTTGATTCCAATCTTGTAAAGTTTTTTTCAAGTAAAGCTGGAACTGTATAGAAAGCACTTAAAACAAAAGCCAATACATAAGAACCAACTAAAGTAGAAAGAGTTTGCCAAATCTTTTTAAGCTTTCTTTTATTCTCCCGAACTTCAAACAGTAAGTAACCAGCTCCAAACAACACTGAAAATGGTAAGAAAATTAAAGCTGTTAGGTTATGGCTCAGTAGCAAAATGAGAATAGAGCTTGTCAGTAGTACCCAGCCATATCGTTCATTTTTTATTGTTTTTATTACTCCAAGTAAAATAAATGGCAAAGCCATGATTCCCCATGCTTCACTAAGAGCACCTCTTACATAAAGGTTGACCGCACGATATGGAGCAAGTGTAATTGCCGCACTTGTTAGTAAACCACTTAAAGTTCCAAATAGCTTTTTACCAATTAAATATCCACCAATGGCCGTTACTAATGAACTTATGAATAAAAGCATTTTTATAGAACCAATCAGAGAAAACCCACCCATAAAAAATAGCGAGCCAAAATAATACGGAAGTGGTGCATAGAACTCGAATAATGGCATGCCATAGCCATACCCCAAATTAGAACTCCAGATAACGGGGAAATGCCCATCTCTGAGTGCATTAATCATCTCAACAATACGAGCTCCTTGAGTAAAATCATGAAATCTGAAAAAGTCTTGAGAAAAAAGTGCCCAAGTACTTGCAAGAACAACAAAAAACAAAACAAAACATACTAGGTATTTCTGCAAGAGTTTCATCATAAATCTTGTTCCATTGTATCCTAAGAATACGAGCTGATGCCAGTGAAATATACTACTGTTTAGTGGTAAAATGAAAAACATATGGTTGAACACAAAGAAGATAAAACTGATAACAAACAAAAAACACCAACTGCAGGATCGATATTTTTGAAAGCGACAGTACTGAGTATGGCGTTTGCTTTACTTATGCTCTTTGTTACAGCACTAGGGGTGGCAGGATTTAGTTATTACAAACTAAACCAATTCACAAAAAAGGCTCAAACAACTGTTCCAGAATTAAAAACCCTGGTTAAAACCGCACTAGAAACTACTCCAAAACAAACCGATGGTTACAAAACTATCCTTCTGTTAGGCGTTGATAGTGTTGCAAACAAACCTGGAAGTCCTGAACTCACCGATACAATGCTCCTGCTTTCTCTGAATATGAAAACTGGTAAAATTAATACCCTTTCACTTCCACGCGATCTCTGGGCAACCGCATATAAAACGAGAATTAATGCACTCTATGAGTATGGAAAAGAAAAATACCCAGAAAAACCTGAACAATTTCCTGAAGAGGTTATTTCAGAATTAACGGGTGTAAAAATTGACCATACAATTACACTTTCATTGCAAACTGTTGCCCAAATTATCGATATTCTTGGCGGTATAGAAGTTAACGTCAAAGAAGGTTTTACTGACACTGAATTTCCAAGAGAAGACGTCGATATTTTTACAGTTACCAATAAGGCAGAACTATATGAAACAGTAACCTTTAACCCTGGCATACAAAAAATGGACGGCGCAACTGTTCTAAAATATATTAGAAGCAGAAAATCTACAAACCTCTCACAAGGTACAGATATTGCTCGATCGGAACGACAACAACAAATAATTTCTGCACTCATCTCTGAAGTTAAAAACTTTTCTGTCATAAAAAATATCGATGCTCTAGCCCAGCTCTACGTTTTATATACAAATACATTTGAACAACAATTTTCTAAACAAGAAGCTATTTCTACACTGAATCACTTACGACCATTCTTAGCTACCCTTACTTTAAATTCTCATACTCTCAGCATATATCCAGAAGATAAGAATGGAGTAATCACTAACCCTCCAGTTTCTAAATACAAAGGCCAATGGGTCTATGAAATTAGAGAAAGTAAAAACTTCCAGGCAGAAGTTCAAAAAAAACTGAAAGACTAGAATATGAAATTTTTCTTTGAGAAACATGAAAAACCAGTTCAAGATAAGTGGATTATTAGAATTTTACTGGCTATGATAATTGTTTTAGCAATCACTGCTGGTTACTACCATTCAGCTTTACTTGCTGAGCAAAAAAAATACCTCAAACTTGAAGACCTATATGTAAGAGTGAGAACTGAACTTGGCAGAGACGCAACACAAAACTTGATCGATATCTCTAGAGAAAAAGAAATAACTAATTGATTATTCGGTGATCTCAAGATAAGCTAAAGGAAATATGAAAGAAACAAGAACTTTACTCGTAACAGGTGGTGCCGGATTTATCGGTTCTAATTTTATTCACTATTGGCTACAAAAATATCCAGAAAGTAAAATCATTAATCTTGATGCCCTTACCTATGCAGGAAATTTGGCCAGTTTGCGCGCAGTTGAGCACAACCCAAACTATACTTTCATCGAGGGAAGTATTACAAATAAAGAATTAGTAGACAAAATCATGGATGATGTTTCTGTTGTTGTACATTTTGCTGCAGAATCTCATGTCGATCGTTCAATCATGAACCCAGAGCTTTTCTTACAAACTAATGTCATGGGCACTGGGGCACTATTAGAATCTGCACTGACAAATAAAGTAGAACACTTTCATCATATTTCTACCGATGAAGTTTTTGGAAGTCTTCCACTTAACAAGCCAGAAGCTCAATTTAGTGAAACTACCCCATACGACCCACGAAGTCCGTACTCAGCTAGTAAAGCATCTTCAGATCACTTAGTGAGAGCATACGGAGAAACCTATGGCCTGAGCTATACTATTACTAATTGTTCAAACAACTACGGTGAATTCCAATTTCCTGAAAAACTAATACCTCTTGCTGTCACTAACTTGATGGACGGTTTCAAAGTTCCTGTGTATGGTGATGGTTTGCAAGTTCGCGATTGGTTGTATGTCCAAGATCACTGTTCTGCTATCGATCTTGTGTTGCATGCGAATAAATCTCATGAGACCTATGTTGTTGGTGGCCTTACGGAAGATGTGCCAAATATAGAAATTGTGAAAATGATTTTGAAAATTATGGGTGAAGATGAAAGTATGCTTGAACATGTCACCGATCGTGCGGGCCATGATAAGAGATATAGTGTTGATTGGTCTAAAATTAACACTGACCTTGGTTGGAAACCATCTGTCACTTTTGAAGAAGGTTTAGCAAAAACAGTCAAATGGTACCAAGAGAATCGAGCATGGTGGCAGCCACTCAAAGAAGCAAGCCACGAGTTTTTTGTAAAGAATTACTCAAAGTAGAAAGATTCTATGAATACAACTTTTACACCATCAGAAGAAAATAAAATCAGCGCAACTGTTCATAAAACAGCGATAGATGGATTGTATTATATCCCTCATAAATATTTTCCAGATGATCGAGGTTTTTATAGTGAACTCGCACGGACCCCAGAAATTGATGCTCTCACTGGTCAAACGTTTGTTGCCCAACAATTTAATCAATCAAGATCAAAGGTGAATGTAATCCGCGGGATCCATGCTGAAGATTGGAATAAATTAGTCACAGTTACGAATGGCCTGTGCTTTTGTGCTCTGGTTGATTTACGAAAAGATTCCCCAACATTTGGCAAACATGAAACATTTGCCCTCGGAACAACCGACCAAGCTCTGCGAGGCTCAATCTATATTACTAGAGGAATTGGCAACTCTTTTTGTGTTGTCGAAGGACCAGTAGATTACGTCTATGCAGTCGATGCTCTCTGGGCAGGAAGAGATACCAGTAAAGATGTTGCTATCAACCTGTTTGACCCTCAGGTAAACATTGAATGGCCAATGCCAAAAGAGCAGATGATCATTTCAGATCGTGATTTGAATAGTGTTAATTTGAGTGAGTTATAAAATTGATCTCAAAAAAGGAAATCCAAAATGAAAAAACCAGTTTTAGTTACCGGAGCCAATGGGTTAGTTGGTTCAAAATTTGCCCAGGCATTTGCGAACATTTATGACTTTCACAGCCTCGATATTTCTAACCCTCAAAATCCAATCGACATTACTGACTCTGCTCAAGTTTTGAAAGCACTTGAAAATTCAGATGCACAGCACATTGTTCACTATGCCGCATATACAGACGTTACCGGCGCCTGGAAGCAAAACGGTGACAAGCAAGGCATTGCATACAAGGTTAATGTTGGAGGAACCCAAAATATTGTTGATGCTTGTAAAAAAACCGGGAAACACTTAATTCACATTTCAACTGCATACGTGTTTGATGGCGCAAAGGAAGATTTATACACAGAAGATGATCAGCTCAGTCCAATTGAGTGGTATGGCTTTACCAAAGCTGAGGCCGAACGGCTCATCACTGAATCTGAAATCAACTGGACGATTTTACGAATAGATCAGCCGTTCCGCTCTGATACCCAAGTGAGGCCAGATGTAGTCCGCAGAATTGCCCAAGGACTGCAAGAAGGCAAACTATACCCACAATTTACTAATCACTACTTTGGCCCAACTTTTATAGATGATTTTGCAAAAGTTGTTGATTTTGTCATTCGCACAAACACAACTGGACTATTCAACGCATCTTCTGGTGAAAAATGGACTGACTTTGATTTTGCGAATCTTATTAAAGAAACTTTGCAACTCCCCGGTGAAGTCAAATCAGGTGACTTGGACGAATATCTCAAAACACTAGATCGCCCATATCAAAAAAATACCGCTATGGATGTAACAAAACTGAAAAGCGTCTTGGACTTTGAATTGCTGTCTGTAAAAAACGCACTCAAGACTGTGATCTTATAAATTTACTCCCTAAAAAAGTGTCTTAGTAACGTAAGGTTTGCGTAAGATTTTTCGAATATAATTCTTGTGTACGGTTAAATGAAAATCGTGTATAAGAAAGGTAATATGCAAGAGGATGTTGAAAAAATGAATAAGATGTATCTACAAAAAGCTGAATTTGAAAAAAAGATTAAGAAGTACTTAACTAAAGAAGAATATAAAAAATATACAGATACATTAGTGACTAAAACAGAATTTCAACAAGAAATGTTCACTAATACCACATATCTCATGATTGAAATAGCTAAACTCGGAACTGAGCTTCGTAGTGAATTTCAAACAGGCTTTACATCTATTAGAACCGAAATGACACAACTCCGAACAGAGCTCCGTAGTGAATTTCTCACTTGCTTTGCGGATATTATGCAAGAACTGAAAGCTATTCGTGAAGATAGTGCTGCAACAACTTTTCGCCGTCAAGAAATGACTGACACAATTGAAAACCATGAAGCCAGAATTACTTCTATCGAAAAAAAGTTGCCTCGAAACAAAAAACTCACAACCTGAATAAACACCCAGATCCCAAAGTAAGTTACTCCGCAACTTTTTCTTGACTTTTCCGCCACTCTGCAATTTTTTGATGATCGCCAGAAACTAAAACTCCAGGCACTTGCATACCTTTATAGTCTGCAGGCCTAGAATACACTGGAAAACCTAATTTTCCTGGGACCGAGTGAGACTCATCCTGGTTACTTTCTTCATTACCCAGAACTCCAGGCAATAGTCTAGTAACAGCATCAAGAATAACTGCAACAGCAGGCTCACCACCAGTTAACACATACTCACCAATTCTCACTTCTTCATCAACTAAATTACCAGCTACTCTTTCATCAACACCTTCATAATGACCACAAATTAAAATAAGTTCTGCAAGGTTTGCATATTCTTTTGCCACATCTTGGTCAAATTTTTTACCTTTTGCAGAGGTCAAAACCACCTTAGAATTCTCACTATTTTTCCTAACACCAAGACTTTGTAACGCCAAATCAATCGGTTCTACCAACATAACCATACCTGGACCACCACCAAACGGACGGTCATCTGTTAGTCTATGTTTATCCTGCGCAAAATCACGTATGTTCACTGTTTTAAACTCAACAATACCCTTCTCTTGTGCTCTCTTAATCATTGAACTTTCAAGAATCGACTTAAAATAATCTGGGAATAAGGTGAGTATTGTAATTTTCATTACGGATATTATATCTTAGTAGTTCAAGTAAAACAAAAAACTTGATATTATATAGTGTATGGCACAAGAATCGGCAGGACCTAGTTTAACTAATGTTACCTACATGGGACGCCAAACTGTAAAGTTTGGACTTATTTTTCTTGTCGTGCTTATGGTTGGAAGAATCACAGTGAATGCCTTAGTTGCCTACTGGAAAGCAACTCATCCAGAACCACCACCTCCACCAACCGTTGGCTTTGGTACACTTCCAGGAATCGAATTTCCAAATCAAACTGAAGAAGATAAACCAGTTTCTTATAAACTTGAAACTGCCACAGGCACAACTCCAGACTTTGGTGATAGAGCAAAAGTATTTTTTATGCCAAAAGCAACTGCCAGCCTACTTGCTGACCAAAGCGCCAAAGCAACTGCTGCGAAACTTGATTACGTTTTTGAACCAGAAGCAATTACCACAGAACTGTATCGCTGGAGTAAATCTAAACCACTTCTTTCAACTTTAGAGATGGACATTCGAACCAACAGCTTTTCAATTTCAAGTAATTATTTGTCTTTGCCAGAGCTACTTGTAAATAAGAAAATTCCTTCAGGGTTTGATGCAATTGAAAGAGTCAAAGGTGCGTTAAAACGAGCCGATTTACTTGCTGATGATGTTGCAACTGCTTCTGGTGAAATCGTTTACCTTAAGTCGCTAGGTGGAGAACTCGCACCGGCAGTCTCTCAATCTGATGCTGATTTTATTCAGGTAGATTTAAATAGAAATCCGATAGATGGATTTTATAGAATGTTTAGTCCAGAAGGTTACAGAGGGGCAATAAGTGCTATCGTTACCGGAGCATATGAAGGACGAGACTCAATAGTTGAACTAAATTATAACTATCATGATATCGATTATGATCAAGTTCACACCTATCCACTGCGAACCTCTCAATCCGCTTGGCAACTCATGCAAGCTGGTGAAGGCTATGTTGCCGAAAAAGGTTCTGAGGACTCTGCAGTTATTCGTACTATTTCACTCGGCTATTTTGATAGTTATGAAGAACAGAGCTACTTACAACCAATTTACGTCTTTGAGAATGATGAGACTGGTTTTCTTGGCTTTGTGCCCGCTCTTGATCCAAAATATATCCAGAAATAATTCTGAACCTGGGGTATAATAACCTTCATGAAAGTACGTACAAGAATGGCTCCAAGTCCAACTGGCGAAATGCACGTTGGAAGTTTATCAATCTCCCTCAAAAACTATGCCTTTGCAAAAAGACACGGCGGACAGTTTGTGCTTCGTATCGAAGATACAGATAAAACAAGAGAGATAGAAAATGGTGTTGAGCTGATTCAAGATATTCTCAAAAAATACGGCATTACCTGGGATGAAGGTCCTGGAGTTGGTGGCGATCACGGCCCTTACATTCAATCTCAAAGATTAGATATTTATAAAGAATATGCAGAAGAGCTGGTTGCAAATAAAAAAGCGTACTACTGTTTTTGTAGTGAAGAGCGCCTTTTAGAATCAAGAGAAAAACAACGAGAACAAAAAATTCCACCAAAATACGATGGCTTGTGCAAAAAACTTTCCGGGGAAGAAGTTGCACAAAAACTAGAAAATGGTGAATCATACGTCATTCGCTTACAAGTTCCTGAAAACCAGGAAGTTACTTTTACAGACCTAATTCGTGGCGATATTACGTTTAACTCAAGTACTATTGACGACCAAGTGTTACTTAAATCTGATGGCTACCCAACGTACCACATGGCAGTTGTAATTGACGATCATTTGATGGATATCACTCATATCATGCGAGGCGAAGAATGGATTAGTTCAACTCCAAAACATATTTTGCTCTACCAAGCCTTTGGCTGGGAGATGCCTGTTTTTGCCCATATTCCTGTGTACCTCAATCCTGATGGCAAAGGCAAGATGAGCAAGCGTAAAGGCCATGTCAGTGCCCAATCATTCTTAGATCGTGGCTACTTGCCAGAGGCTCTGCTTAATTTCTTTATGATTCTCGGGTGGGCTCGTGAAGATGAAGTCGAGATTATGACTATGGATGAATATATTCAAGCTTTTGATCCAAAAGATGTCAGCCCTAGTTCAGTCGTGTTTGATACCAAAAAACTGAACTGGATTAACGGAATGTATATTAGAAAGCTAACTTTAGAACAACTTTCAGAAAAAATTAAACCATTTCTTCCAGCTGATTTTCCAACCCAAAAATTGAATGTCATTTTGCCTTTGATTCATGAACGTTTAGAAACACTTGCCGATATTGAACAGCTGACTACTTTTTTCTATCGTGATATTTCAGTGGACTCCCAACTTTTACTGAAAAAGTCTACTCCAGAAGAAGTAACACAACAACTTGAAGCCACCATTGGTGTTTTACAGACAATTCAGCCAGAAAATTGGAGTGTTGCTACTATTGAAACCGCTATCCGTGAATTAGCAGAAAAAAACAACTGGAAACCTGGCCAATACTTCATGATGTTGCGTATTGCTGCAACTGGAAATAAAGCAACGCCACCACTGTTTGATACTTTGTTTGTGATTGGGAAAGAGGTTCTGGTTGAGAGGTTGCAAGCCGCTAGTAAGTTAGCTTGAGTTCTATCCCCACAATACTGTAAAATGAGTATGTAATGCCTGCCATAACTCAACCAACATCAGAAAAACTGACCAAACTCAAGTTGTTCTTAGAAAAAACAAAGACTGAGTTTGTTGCCGAAAATCCAGATCTAGTTGAGTGGATGGAAGACAGAAAACTCCAAGTAGATCGTCTTAGTTTTTCAAACGAAGACATCAAAAACGAACAAATAAAAATTGACTCCGTTGAATCTGAACTCGTTGAAAAACTAGCCACTATAAAAAATAGTGACACTCCGCTCGCTTCCAAAATTTCTGAAGAGGAGTATGACTCGATTCTGCAAAAAATAGTTCAGTTACTCCAATTACCTGCTGGCCAACTTGAAGAAGAATCAGAGCTGTACCTAGAACAACAACTCTCTGATACTTTAGGATTTGATGTTGTTGCCAGTTTGGATGGACACAGACTTTTGTTTTCTACTGGCATCATGGAAGCTGCTCCACATCTAAAAAGATACCCAACAGATAGTCTTGAAGAACATACGAACTATCACGAAGCTGGTATAAACAAAAATAGAAGTGCTTTCGGCTGGTTTGCCGCAAGTTCTGAACTAGATCAACAAGCTATCAATCAAGAAAAATACCACATCTCTATCCCCCTTTACTTCCTCCCCAACTGGAACACTCAGTACGCTGAACTCAGGAGCTGGTATAAATTTAAAAAAATCGTTGTTATTAATCCTGCAGAAAGAATCGCTGTTGTAGGAGTAATTGGAGATATCGGGCCAACAACTTACACAAAACGTCAATTTAGTGGATCTCCAGAGCTAATACATGCGGGCAAAATTTGGAGCCCCAAAACTGCGGGGCACGTCTTAGTCCTATTTGTTGACGACCCAGAGAATTTAGTACCACTTGGCCCTGTATATTTTGACACCTTATTTAACAAAGAATCCTATGGAAAATAAAAACTTAATAAACGTTGACTATTTTAAGAAAAGTTATTACAGAGCACTGTTGCCTCTTGATGAAATTAACGGCTTGCTCAAGCAATTCGAAGAACGTGAACTAGAAGCTGTCACTCAAACAGTAATATCGCTTTTTGATACAGCTGTTACCAGGACCATTTTAAGCACTTTAGAAACACCCCAAGCAAAACAAGAATTCCTGAGATTAGCACAAGATGATTATAGTAGTCCTGCCATACTAGACTTTTTAACTGATACGTTTCCAGGCAGCGAAGAACTTATCAAACAAACTTTGGAGAGGACACTACTTAGTGCAAAAAAAGCAATAGTGTAGTATCTTGAATATGGCATGTTGATTATTAATTTAAACGTCGGCTCTCGATATCCTGTGGATCGTAAAAAGATACGCGCTGCAGCTAAAAAAATTCTAGAAGAGAATAGTGTTACTCACGCTCAAGTTGATATTTCTATTGTCGGAAAAAGAAAAATTAAAGATCTCAACGAATCAAAGCTTCAACATGAGGGAGAAACTGACGTTTTGTCATTTCCACAGCACGAAAAAAATAAACTCTATGATTTCCCGCTTCCTGAAGGGATCCCTCCGCACCTTGGAGATATCGTCGTTAGCTTTCCAGAGGCAGTCAGAACTGCGCGAAGATATGGCAAGCTTGTTGACGACCAAATTTGTTTTTATTTACAGCATGGCATGATGCACCTACTCGGGTACCATCACGAATAACTATGTCATGGAACAGAATATATAGACCCACCCAAGTAGCTGATTTACACCTAGACTTTGTGAGAACCCAAATCCAAAGAATGATGACTGCAGGGAAAATTCCACAAGCACTTTTATTTGCTGGTCCAAAAGGCACTGGAAAAACTTCTACTTCAAGAATCATTGGTGCAATAGTGAATGATCCTAAAAATAAAAGCCAAGTTGAGTCTGTCTATTTTAAAAAAGAAAACCCTAAAAGTAAGCTTGAAGAGCCGAACCCAGAAAACGAATTCAACAAAAAAATCTTTGCAGGCACCTCATTTGTGGTTCAAGAAATGGACGCTGCCAGTAATCGTGGTATTGACGACATTAGACAACTGAAATCACGCGCCTATCTGCCTCCTCAAGAAGGCAAGATATCTGTTTTCATCTTAGACGAAGCTCACATGCTCACCACCGAGGCTTTTAATGCTTTGCTCAAACTATTAGAAGAACCACCAGAACACGTCATTTTTATTCTCGCAACAACTGAGTTACATAAAATTCCTGACACAATTATCTCAAGGTGCCAGTTGGTTGAGTTCAAAAAAGCAACTACAAGAGAAATTACAAATCGTTTAAAAACTATTTTGCTTTCAGAAAAAATCACCTTTGAAGATGAAGCCCTAGAGCTTATTGCAGCAAATGCAGATGGTAGTTTTAGAGATGCAGTTAAGTTACTTGAACTCACCTCTCAATCTGGAAAAATAACTAAAAGTGAAGTCAGTATTTACTCAAGTGTCAGTACTTCTGCAGAGGTCGAACAACTCTTAAAACACTTGCTCAATAAAGACGAACAAAATGTTGTGCAACTTTTCGAATCACTTCGTGAAAAAAATGTTGACCAGCAATACTTTCATAGATCAGTTCTAGAATCACTCCACACCAGCTTGCTTCAAAATTTAAAAATAAAACCTGGTGAGTCAGTTTTAAATCAAACTGTGGCGCAATTTTTACTTCAAGAACTCAGTAACTCAGAACTAAGTAGCGCTTCACCAATCTCTCACCTCAAGTTAGAACTCAAAATACTTGAGTTGATTGATCGATCAAAAAATAAAGCTGGTGGAACTATAAAAAAAAATCCTGAAATAAATTCTGGACTCGCAAAAAGCAACAAAATTACCCGAGTAGACGACGTTACCTCAAGCTATGAACAAGAGTTTCAAGCCCAAGTAAACCGTGCAGACACATTCAGTGACACCATCGGCCTACAAAACACTACTCAATACACTGGTGATGCCACTCTTTTGAAAGAAAGATGGAACGAGTTTATTGAAACCTTAGCAACAGACAACTCTACCCTTGCATCTCTGCTTCGATCTGCGAAATTAATTTCAACTGGAGAACACTCTGCAATCATTGGGGTTTATTACAGCTTTCATCAAGAACAACTTTCTCAAAAAAAGTCTGTCACAATTATACAAAGCTGCATCAAACAGATATTCGGAAACTATATTGAGATGGAATTCATTTTAATCAAAACTCCAGACAAAGCAGAACTGGTAGAACCTCAAAAAACAGACTCGCTTGTCAACTTAACACTTCAAGCTTTGTTATAATAGATTGTTATAGTAAAATAGAGCTATTAATTAAGAAAGGAATATTTATGGGAAACCCACTACAAGCGCTTGGCGACTTAAACAAATTGAGAAAACAAGCTCAACAAATGCAACAACAGTTACAGGCAGAGGAAATCAGAATTGAAGAGGGAGATATTTTAGTTGTCATTTCTGGCGACCAAAAAATCAAACAATTTTCAGTTCAAGGAGTTTCAAGCCCAGAAGCTATTGAAATTTTAAACAAAGCAATCAAAAAATCTCAAGAATTAGCTGCTAAAAAACTACAAGCAATGACCGGTGGACTCGGCGGTATGCTTGGTGGAAACTAAACACAACTGAATGAAAATTTTATTTGCTTCACAAAATAAAGGAAAGCAAAATGAAGCACGAGCTCTCTTTAAGGATCTTCCTTTTGAGCTCGTGTTTCAAGATCAGTTTGATGAACTCAAAGATTTTGATCCAGAAGAAACTGGAACAACATTTTCAGAAAATGCACTGATAAAAGCCAAGGCATACGCAGAAAAAAGCGGTTTGCCTTGTATTGCTGATGACTCTGGTGTTGAAATTGACGGTATGGATAAACTTCCTGGAGTTCATTCAAATCGTTGGTTTACCGGTACCGCAGATGAACGCAACTTAGAGGTTTTAAAACGACTCACTCCAGATAAACCAAGAACTGCTCGGTATATCACCGTAGCCTGCTTCTATAATCCGCAGACAGAAGAATACGCCTTGTATGAAGAGACTCAAGAAGGCTCAATTGGTCATGAGAATATTCAAGGAGAAGGCTTTGATTATGACAGAATCTTTATGCCTGAAGGCCATAACAAGACCTATTCTCAACTCGGACAAGAAGTTAAAAATCAAAATTCCCAACGGGCAAGAGCATATAGAAAACTTCACGAACTCCTCAAGGAATTGGTGACCCCTACATCTAAATAACTGCTTGCTCTGTATAACTATTGCTGTATAGTAAATGGTTATGAATGAATATATTCCCTCACAAAAAATATTACAAAAATATGCTGACATACTAGTCAATTTTGCACTGAATGGTGGCAAAGGTGTTAAAAAAGGTGAAGTTGTGCAAATTGCTGTACCCGATGTTGCCAAACCTCTAGCAAAAGAACTGCATATTGCTGTTTTAAAAGCTGGCGCACATCCGATGCTTCGACTTATACCAACTGGATTTGACCGAGATCTTTTTACCTATGCATCTGACGAACAACTCAAACATTTCCCAGAAAAATACTTAAGAGCTAAAGCTGATTTGCTCCAACACACCATCTCCATCATCGCTGATCCAGATCCAAATGAACTCAAGGGCATTGACTCTAAAAAAATTATGCTTTCACGTGAAGCAGCGTATCCATATAGAGAGTGGTTATTCGCTAAAGAGCATAAAAAACAGTTTAGCTGGACACTTGGTCTTTGGGGAACTCAAGCGAAAGCAGATATTGTTGGACTAACACTCAAAGAATACTGGGATCAAATCATCAATGCGTGCTTTTTAGACAAGGCCGACCCTGTTGCTGAATGGAAAAAGCTCACCAAAATGCAAAAAGATATTAAAAACAAACTCAATAAATTAGAGATTGAGTCTGTTCATGTAGAAGGTGAAGATGTTGATTTAGTGATTCGAATTGGTGCAAACCGTGCCTGGAAAACTGGCAGTGGCTGTAATATTCCTTCATTTGAACATTTCACTTCACCTGATTGGCGTGGTACAAACGGCTGGATCAAATTTAATCAACCACTCTACCGATACGGTAATGTCATTGAAGGCATTAGGTTAGAATTTAAAGATGGAATTGTCACAAAAGCAGAAGCTAAAAAAGGCAAAAAAGTGCTGTTAGATATGCTGGCTACCAAAGATGCCAATAAACTTGGTGAATTTTCACTAACTGATAATCGTTTTTCAAGAATCACCCATCCAATGGCAGAAACCTTGTTTGATGAGAACATTGGTGGACCATTTGGCAACACGCACGTGGCAGTTGGTATGTCATACAAAGACTGCTATAAAGGTGATGCTTCTACTGTTTCAGATAAAGAATGGGCAAAAATGGGCTACAATAATTCTTCTGTGCACACTGACATTGTCAGTACTACAAATAGAACAGTAACCGCAACATTAGTTTCTGGTGAAAAAATTGTTATCTATAGAGATGGGCAGTTCACACTGTAAATTTTAGCGTTTCATTGCTTTCACACGAGCATCTTTACCCAAAATCTTTTTGCGTAAACGCAAGTTGATTGGAGTAACTTCGAGTAATTCGTCATCATTAATAAAGTCTAAACAACGCTCTAAACTCATTTCAACTGGAGGAGCAATTTTAACCATGACATCTGCAGCAGATCTAAAGTTAGTAAGTTGTTTACCTTTGGCAACGTTCATTTCCATGTCTTCTTGTTTTTTGTTCAAACCAATAATTTGGCCTTCATAGACAGTTTGACCTGGTGTAACAAAAGTGTCACCTCTTTTTTGAATTGAATCTAATGCATATGCAGTAGCGGTTCCACTTTCAGATGCAATTAAAACACCATTACGTGTTCTCTCAACAGCATCACCTGCTGGGAAGTAACCCAAAAATCTACTTGCAAATAAACCATTACCTCTGGTTTTGGTCAGAATTTCACTTCTAAAACCGAGTAAGTTACGACTTGAGATTTCGAAAATCATTCTAGTATTACCTTTTTCGTTAGTAACAGAATCTTTCATCATAGCTCTACGTTTACCAAGTTCTTCAACGATAACACCAGTGAAACTACTTTCAATTTCAACAGTGAGCTCTTCCATAGGCTCCTGTAATTTCCCGTCAACTTGTTTTAAGATAACTTCTGGTTTACCAACTTCAAGTTCATACCCTTCACGGCGCATGTTTTCAATCAAAACAGCTAGATGTAACTCACCTCTACCTGAGACAATAAAACCAGATCCATTTTGGTTTGGATTAATTCTCAAACCAATGTTGGTTTTCTTTTCTCTGAGCAATCTGTCACCAATTTGTCTCACAGTAGAAAATTCACCTTCTTTACCAGAAAGTGGTGAGGTGTTAGCTGCAATTTGAATATTAAGTGTAGGCTCAGTAACGTAAATCATTGGGTAACCAGTCAAATCACTTGGATCTGTAACGGTTTGACCAATCTTGACGTCAGCAATTCCAGTTAAAGAAATAATATCACCAGGAGTACTTTCTGGAACTTCAATAGTCTCTAAGCCCATACTTGCAAACACACCTTGCACTTTGTATTGACCTACTTTGTTATTTTCCTCGAGTAGAGCAATCTGTTGACTTGTCTTGACACTCCCTTGCTGTACTTTTCCAATAGCACGAATACCTTTGTAGGTATCGTATTCAATATTAGAAACTTGCATTTTGAATGGTAACTCAGCTTTTGTTGCTGGAGCTGGAACTTCTCTTAAGATTGTTTCAAAAAGAGGTTCGAGTGTAGCTGCTTCTTCGAAAGAGTTTGGCATTTGTAACCAAACTTTACCTTCTCTAGCAACTGCATAAACAATTGGAAAGTCTAACTGATCATCTCTGTGTGCAAGTTGTAAAAATAAATCTTCAACTTCTTGTCTGACACGATCAACTTCCGCATCTTTACGGTCGATTTTATTGATAACTACTAACATTTTTAAATTATTTTGGAGTGCTTTTTCTAACACAAATCTAGTTTGTGGCAATGGACCTTCAGCTGCATCGACAATCAATAATGCGCCTTCTGCCATACTAATCACACGTTCAACTTCACCACCAAAATCAGCGTGACCTGGAGTATCAATGATATTAATCTTAATATCGTTGTACATAACCGCAGTTGTCTTTGCCAAAATTGTAATACCACGTTCTCTTTCTTGGTCATTACTGTCCAAAATTGTGGTTTGTTGCATTTCTGCTTGGTTACTTCTAAAGGTGTGAGTCTGTTTTAACATTCCGTCAACAAGCGTGGTCTTACCATGGTCAACGTGAGCAATGATTGCGATATTTCTAATTTCCATAATTTCCTTATATTCCAATATTTTTCGCACTTTTGAAATCGGTTTTGAGCGAAACGTACATTATACCTCTAAATGGAAAAATAAGAAAGAGAAGGTTATTTTTTAACCTTATATGCGTTGGTTGCAAATCTTATTTGAAAAAGTGAAAGTTTTTCTCTAATTTCAAGTTGAGTCTTTGGATCACATTTATTTCATAGTTCATCTTGTGTAATAATTTTAGCCAATTCAACCATCTCTGAAACTTCCGTCCCAGAAAGTCTTTTAGCATATTCTCTTGCACCAGTGAAAAACGCAAGGATTCTGACAGGCAAAGAAAAACAACCCATTAGAGCACGTTCATCTTTTTCTCTCTGTGTAAGATTATTTTTTAGATTATAGACCGCATCAACAGTCGTAAAATTGGAAAAAAATTTGCGTAATTCATCCCGCTCAAGAATTGGAAATACGGGCCCTTTTCTTTCAAGACTTGATGAGTTCGCAAACGAAGTGCACCACTTAATGCGGTAGAATACCGCAGAAAG
>CAZDWQ010000013.1:0-25929 GCA_964509285.1 uncultured Pseudomonadales bacterium | reverse complement strand
GGCGCGAAGCGCCGAGGCAATTCCTTACGATTTCACAAAAAGTGAAAATTGGCGGAGACAGTGGGATTTGAACCCACGAACCAGAAACCTGGTACAGGTTAGCAACCTGTTGCAATTGGCCACTATGCGATGTCTCCACTTTGAATAACTTTTAGAACGCAATTATATCATTTCAAACATTTGATAGAATATGCTAAACTGAAAGCAGAATAAAAATTAAAAAGGAGTGATATATGCAGTATTTAGCAGTTAACTACATGGCGATTTTAGTTTGTGCGGTGCTTTCAATGGTAATTGGCTCTATTTGGTATGGTCCATTATTTGGAAAAAAATGGATGGAAATCGTTGGAGCAAATCCAAAGGATAAAAAAGCACGTGAGGAAATGCAAAAGAGTGCTGGCCCTCTATATTTGATCCAGTTCTTACTTACTTTATTTCAAGTATACGTTTTTGCTTATTACGTAAAAGGTTGGAGTGAAGTCTCTGGAGTCACGAATGGTTTGTGGATTTGGGCAGCTTTCATTATGCCAACATTAGCAGGTGCTTCTATGTGGACAAATGAAAAACCAGCAATGCAAAGAGCACGATTTTTAATTCAATCGGGATACCAATTAGTACTTTTTGTAGTATTTGGTTTCATTTTAGGAGCCTGGTAAAATTGCCGTAGGAGTCTCCTGTAACACACCGTTTTTGCCTTAAATTCTTATGTTTTTTGAGGTAGATTGATGGTATAATTCTTGGTGTGAGTACACAAAGTTATGCAGAAAGACATAGACAATTAGGTCTTTGTAGAAACTGTCCCAGACCTTTGATTCAGGGGAGTAAAATTTTTTGTGAGTATCATAGAGACAAAGATTGACTGCGGGGAAGAATTAGAGATAAAAAATTAGGCGCAAAACTTAAAGAAGAATGTTTCTCACATTATGGAAAAAAGTGTAGTTGCTGCGGTGAAGAGACTATTCAGTTTTTAACACTTGAGCACCAAGATGGAAATGGTAACAACCATAGGAAAAGTTTATTTAAACATAATGTTGGTGGTGTACACATGTATAGGTGGTTAAAGAATAATAGTTACCCAAAGGGTTACACTATTCTTTGTATGAATTGTAACTGGGCACAAAGGTATGGAAATGTGTGCCCGCATAAATCTGGAGGGATCGCATAGTGGTCTAGTGCAGTTGCCTACTAAGCAGCCGTGTCGCAAGATACCGAGGGTTCGAATCCCTCTCCCTCCGCAACAACCGAAAAGTTCTGGTAGACCCATCCTTTTTATCACTTTTGATTGATATGTCTTGCTTAAAAAGTGCGTTTTAAACATTTTTCAGTTCTGTAGCCCGTAACATGATAAATTGCTTGTTATAACAGTTAATAACTTCATCATAACTCTATTAAGAGTATGCTAAAATACCTCTTTTATTCCTAGAGGAGTAAATATTTACAGCAAAGATATAGACAAATAGTCCTTTTATGATAAAATGTAGGATTATTGTTTATATGGAATATTATCAAAATGAGTGCGAAAGCTGAACTTAATACTAGCATAGGGTTGACATCAGAGTTTCATGGAGCTGGAACTTCTACTACTGCCAAGCTATTAAGCTTGATGTTGGGACTTCCGTATCATTCAACTAGCGTCTTAGTCAGAAGATATGCTAAATACTACTTTGGCTCTGAAAGTGACTCTTCAGAAGAACAGCTAAAGTTAGCTGCTCCATTTATTGCAATAAACCCAAACTTTGAAGCAAGAGTAGATAGAAGAGCTATTAGAGTTGCGACAGCTGAAGATAGTATCTTTGAGGGTAAAGCCGCAGTAGATCTGGCTAAATCAGGAAAAATTCCACGTAGAGATGGAGAATTAACAGATATAGGGGGAGATCAAAGGATCTTTTCTATCCAATTAACTTGTTCTGAAGAAGAAAGTGCTCTAAGAGCTCTCACTAGAGAATGGGCTATAGCTAATGAAATTAATCTAAAAGGTCTTTCCGAAAACGAAATACAAGAATTAAGAAAAAGATTTACTGAAGAACAGATTGCAGAAATGTCAGCTAAATTAACAAATAGAATGGAAAAAAATAGACAGCGCTGGAAAGTAACATATCCAGATCTAGAAACAAACTATGATTTAGTTGTAGACACAACCAGAAATAAACCTGAAGAAGTTGCTAAAAGAATAATTATTGAATTGGTTAAAATAGGAATCATTAACCCTGAAAATTATCAAAATTATGTTCCACTTCTTATTGATGTTATCCCAGGTTTTGATGAAGATGAACGTTTAACTCCCGCAATAAGACAATTAAGAGAATCTGCTCCTATTGCAATTGGCTGGCTATTACAACATTCCTTGATTGCTGATCTAGATTTACTTGAAATTAGTATCTTAGGAGCAAATGAGAGTGTTCGTTCAGCTTGCTATACACTTATTTTTGATAAGCATGGTGAGCAAGAGGACCTAGTGAGCAAGCTCACTCCTAACAACCCTCGTTTAGATTTATTAGCATTACAACATTGGCAAGAAGCAGGAGTTATTGTTCCAAAAATAGTTGATTCAGGACGAGTTGATTCTCCTCTTCTAAAAGATATGGAGATGTATTTTATACTAATGAGCAAAATTTCTAAGAAAGATATGAGTGCTGCTTCAGATGGTTATCCTTTTATCGATGAACTTTATAAAACTGATAAAAATAGAATCACTTTTTTTGGAGAACAAGCTGGCAAAATCCTCTCTCGGATGGTTTCTAGTCCCACAAATGAAAAATTTCAAGGACCTGACTTTGAAGAATCAACAAATTTCCCTGAAATGATTTCTAAGTTTAGAGAAAAACATAGAAATGAATTAGATTCTATGGGTATTAGTAGCCAAAAATTAGACAGATTTATTCAACTTCTATTTGAAGACTTATCTGAAGTTGGTGCATTTTTAGTCCATAATGATTTTGCTCCTCATAATCTACTTGTTACAGATAAAGAAAGCATTGATCTCGCACTCATTGACCCCAACGCAATTGTTGCAGATAAGTATTGGGATTTGGCTACTGCTAAAAACAGACTTCAATGGCTAGAACTCCAGTTAGCATCTGATCAAAGCAATGAATCTTATCAGTATAAATTGGAGCGTGAAAAACTGTATTACTCAGGGCTAGAAGCAGGTTTCTTTAGAGATGGTCAACAAGAGATTGATCATAGACATTTTGTGTTAGTAAGGATTGCTCAAGCTATGTGGAAAATTTGTAAAACTCAGTCGGAAGATCCTTGTTCTTTGGGTGAGAGTTTGCAAAAGATACATCAGTTTAGAATTTTTGCATTTAATGATTTACTTGAGGAATTAGAATAATGAAAGAAGGAGTCCCTTTAGTAGCCTATTTTTATCCGCAAGATCACACTGATCCATCTCGTTTGGCGGCTGCACAAAAATCTGGACAAAAAGATATTCCATCAGAGATGGAATTGCTAAGGCAAGCCAAACCTTTATTTGAAGGTCATATACATCCAAAATACACGATTGGTAACAACATTACTGAGTGGCAAGATACAGACGAAAATACAATTGCTAGACAAGCAGAACTCGCTCAGGAATATGGGTTAGATGCCTGGATGTTGCTAGCTTATGCTGGAATGTTGAATGGTCAAAAACATGTTGAATTAGAACGAGCTATTAAAATTATTGCTCAAAGAAAAGATTCATTACAATTTTCTCTTATTAGCTGTCTTGGATTACCGAGGATAATTTTGCCAGTCCCTCACAACATGGAACAATCTAGGTCCAGAGAAAGAGACTTTGATTCATCTCTTCAAACTTTCCTTGCCATCATCGATAATGCAGCACAATATTGGGACAATCCACGCTATTTAAGACTCAATGGAAAACCTTTACTTACAATTTATGGATTAAGACCGGCAAAAGTAGAACAACTAGCTAAATTATATCCTTACCTTCCAGAAGAGCTAGAACGCTATGCAGAAAAAAAATATGGAGAGAAAATTCATATTACTGCAAACGCTTTTGATATTCCAGGGGCACAGGCCCTTTCTAACTTAGGTTTTAAACATATTACAACTTATTCACACTTACCAACTTTCGATCAAATTCAACATGATCCTGATGCTAAGAAGGATGGATTAGCTGTAAATTTAGACATACAGTACTATCTTGAACAGTTAGAAAGAAGAAAAAAAGAATGGTATCAATTATTAGCTGATGAAAAAGTAAGCACGTTTACTCCAAATGTAACTGTGGGTTGGGATGGTAGTTCAAGAGGAGAATCTGGCTTGAATCAAAAACAAATAAGTGGACAGTTCCCATGGTTCCCAATTATTGCTGATTCGACTCCGGAAAACTTTAGAGTGGGGTTAAATGAAGTATGGGACTATTTACAACATATTCCTGCTGAAAACAGGATCATGCTAATACTGGCATGGAATGAAATTGGAAACGGATCAGCCTTGCTACCAAGAGCAAAACAAAATGGTGAAGTCGACCACTCTTATTTGGAAACTCTAAAAGAGTTTATATAGAAATTACTTTAATTTATTTTCAAACTTTTATTTATTAAAGTGAACTTTGTCTTAATCATTCCCAATACCTCTTGTTGGTCATCTGAGCTTCCAGTTGTTAATACATGCTAACGCATGAAGTTGCTAGTTATAACGACGCATTCAGAGCTTCGCAACACCCTAAATGTAAGCTAAGATAGCGGTGCTACCAGATGTGGTACAAATCCCGCCTTCCCCGCAACAATCGAAAAGTTCTGATAGACCCGTCTAATACCCTCAAATGGGTTGATGGGGCTTGCTAAGTTTCCCTGATTTGAACATTTTTCAGTTTAGCAGCCGCGTAAGTGTTAATTTTTGCACTTATATTGCTCTATTTAATGCCTGATTTTTCTCATATACTGAGTTCATGAATCAAAATTTCTTCGTATTAATTCTGTGGATTGGGGTTATCTTTTTCATTGGCCTTGTTATTCTTGCTTATAAAGCCTTCTTTAGAAAAACTAGTTTTCGTTATAAACCAAAAGGTCCTTATCTGTTGAGTAAAGGTGAAAAGGCCTTCTTTGATGTATTAGTTCAATCAATTACTTCAGATTTATATGTTTGTCCTAAAGTCAGAGTTGCTGATTTAATTGAAGTCGACTTACCTAAAAGTGACAAGTATTTCTGGGCATCATTTAACAAAATTGCTAAAAAGCATGTAGATTTTGTATTGTGTAGTCGAACAGATTTTTCTCCCAAACTAATTGTTGAACTAGATGGAGGAAGTCACAATTCACAAGTTCGATCTCAAAGGGATACTTTTGTGGATGAAGCATTTGCTCAAGCTAACATTCCAGTTTTGCATGTACCTGTACAGAGTTTTTATGATAAGAACCAAATAGTGATTCAAGTACAAAATGCTTTAACTAATAAGCTTTAGCTCCTTAGCTGACAATTTGAACTTCGTTCTTATCATCCCCAACGCTTCTCTTCGATCATCTGGACTGCTAGTTTTGAGAATATGTTTTAGATAATTTATTGCCATTTCGTCATCATTGTTTTTGACAGCCTCATTTTCAATTTCTCCAAGGTTCCCTGACAAATACTCCTGATGAAGTACTTCTGATCTTAGTCGGTGAAATCGCTCAATATCTGACTTCAACCTTTTAGCGATTTTTGCTTTATCAATTTTGACATTGCCAGCATTGATGTGAGCTAGAAGTTGTTTGATCAAGTCACTCTCAGTGATATAGGGCTCATCACAGTCATAGTCGACTGACCTGGCACAGTGATAATAAATGTGTTTGTTGTAACCACCATACTTGAGTTTTTTGTATCTTTCTTCAGCAGTTACTCCACCACCACATGATCCACAAAGGCAGAGTGTCTTAAATGGAAACTTGTTTTTGTGCCATTTCTTTGGGGGAACCGTGAGTTGCTTTTGAACTTTGTCCCACAACTCTTTACTCACTAAAGGTTCATGTTTTCCTTTATACCACTCATCTCCGAATTCAAATTCTCCGTAGTAGAAGGAGTTTTTTAGTGTCGAATAAATTTTACTCAGTGCCAGCTGACTCCCACCTTTTGTTTTAAACCCAATCTCAACGAGCCATTTGCGAATAGTTCTACCACTGTGACCTTGTTCCGCCACTCGTTTATACATTTCCTGAACAACCCAAGCTCTTTCTGGATCAGGCACAACTTCGCTGATACGATTGTTATTGAGGACATTTAAATATCCAACGGGAGCTAATCCTGGTCTAATTCCCATAGCACATTTTGCTCTCAGCCCTCGCCTGACGTTAACACCACGATTATCATTTTCAAGTTTTGCCTGACTGCATAAAATCATCAGCAAAAATTTTTCATTGGGACTATTAGTAAAACTTTGAGAGTAAGTTTGGATTTTTAGTAGCTTGCCCTGATCCATGAGATCAACCAGTGATCCTAAGTCACCAGCATTACGGCTTAGACGATCTGGCGCCCAAGTTAAGATAGCGTTATATTTTCCATCTCTGATCTCTTTGAGTATTTCAACAAACTGTGGCCTTGCTCCTGAGGCTTTGGCGGAATGACTTTCTCGCTTTGTTTCAACAATATTGATACCTTCACGATCTGCCAATGTAAGCATTTCTTTAATCTGTGAGTCAATCGACATTGTTTGTCGCTCGTCCGATTCAGATGATTTGCGAGCATAGAGACAGTATCTTAAGTCAGTCACTTTGAACTCCTTTCTCGCCAAACAGTTGATGAAGTCTTTTTACCGCCCAGCTAAGTTCATCAATATATTTGTCTTGTCCAGTTTTTTCATAAAATCTGATAGCAAATATACATTGATCAAGAATTTTGATTGCTCTTTTAAGTTTGTGATCTGGCATTTGGTCTTTCATCAAGGACACAAGGTACCGCGATTTTCTGGTAAGTCTAGCTGTGGAATCGAGGTTATTTGACATCATTTGCCAACCTCATTTTTGAGTCGTTTACTGTATTGGAAAAATTTATCAATGTATCGCTTATCGCCAGTGATGAGATAGCGATAGAAATAGTATTCACACCTTTTAATGAGTTTGAGCAGTGTAGTCTTGTCCATACAGCGACAAGGTACCGCTGTTTTGCTTAAAGTCTAGGCTTGGTAGTGTATTAAAATAAGTTTGTGAAATATCCAGTTTCTCAGCAATTATTATCAGAGTTCATGACTCAATTTTTTGGATATGGCAACTTAGCCTCGCCGTATTGGTTTATTGGTAAGGAGGAAGGCGGTGGAGCAACTTTAGAAGAAAACTTTCAGAGAATTTTAATCTGGGAAAAACTTGGCAAGGCTACAATTGTTGATAGCATAGGGTACCATCAAGCTTTAGGCTTTTCAGATTCGGCTATGCAGAAAATCCAGCCCACTTGGACAAAGCTTATACAAGTTTTGCTTGAACTGGAAGGAAAAGACTCGTTAGACAAAGAGGTCAGGAGACATTATCAAAGAAACCTACTTGGAAGAAGTAATTCTGATCACTGCACCATTGAGTTAATGCCAATGGCATCAAGAAGTACTGGCTTATGGCTCTGGCGTGATATTTTTGTTAATTATTTTAGGCTCAAGAATCGCCGTGATTACTTTGCGAAGATAGCTCCACAACGAAAACAAACGATTAGATCACTCATTGCAAAGTATCAACCGAAGCTTGTGCTCTTCTATAGCACTCAAGCAGACTATCTACCTCACTGGTACGAACTGAGTGGTAGTTCTGAATTTATAACCGAGAAATTATCTAACAAGTTTTCGTTTTATTGGAAAAAAGCAAACAATACGTTGTTTGTGATCACGCCACACCCAACCGCTCATGGATTAACGGTAAATGACTTTCCCAAAATTGGACAATTTATCAAAAAGAAAATTTAGGTTTGTTTCTGTTCAACTAATTGAGTATCATTCTTTGAAATTGTTCCAATGCCACCCATAAGATAAAAATCAACTAGGCCATGATCAAACGCACTAATTAAATACTTTGGACTTTTTTTAATTCTTTCCTTCAAAAATTTCTTGTTTGGATCTTCCATTAATAATGAAATTAGGAGAAAAACACATCCAACAATCATCCTGACTATATCTACTGAAAAGAAACCTGTTATTAAAATGAAAATACTAAAAATAAGTGTGTATTTTTTGATTACTGACTTTTTCTTAAGTTCTTGATCAGTGAATACTAACTTGAGGTCTTCATTGGTAACTTTCTTCTTGTAAACTGGAAAGGATTTATCCTTGTTTAATTTTACTTTTAAATCGTCTAGGAATATTTTTTTCTTCATGCTATGACTCATTATAAACTAGCCGTAGATTTGGTTAAAAACTTACTAGTTTTTGGAATAGGGAAATTATTCTTTCAATTTCAACCTGCCTCAAATCCCACTTCGCCACAATGCCATAACCTGTTCCAGTTGGTAGGTGCTTAGTTTCAATTCCAAGAACCTCTTGAATAGCAGTAGTTACTTGCTCCAATCTTTCTGGGTTATTGCACCAAAAGTCTAGCGTCTTACCAGCAATGCCACCATTTACTCCGATCGTTACAGTTAGTGCATTTTTCTCCTGCTCACCGTAGGTGAAGTAGAAGTTGATGTTTTTGGGAGTTTTGCGACTCGATAATCCCTGAATGGATAAGCCCCCTGCGGAAATGTCAGCACTCAGTTGCATGATACTTTTCACAACTGATTGCACTGCCTGTTCAAAGGCTTGGATAAATTCTTCATCAGAGATCACCGCTGAGTTAACTCGCTTACTTCCCACATCTTTTTTGACTTGAGCACCATAGATTTTAGGAATCAGTATTTCAAAGCTATCATGTTGGTAGTACTCCAGCTCAACGCCATAGATATCGAACTTGCTGTTTTGGTTCATGTAAACGATTAAATCTTTTAGCCTGTCTTCCATGCTGTCCATCAACACTACAAACTTGAAGTTGCCTTCATCTAAGTTGAGTTTCATTTGCTCTAGTACATTCTGCAATCGCTCATCATCAATGCCAAAGAAGGTTTTGATCTTTTCAGTCGCTGACATACCAAATTTCTTTTGTACATGACCGTTGAGTTGGAGGAGGAAGTCATCAAAGTCGTTGAGGCTTTTCCAAAGTGATGCACCGTAATCTAATACCTGAGCAACCACCGTTCGTTTGTCGGGATTTTTATACAGCTTGGTTTCTACCAAATAAAGTTGACCATCGCCATCAATGCCCACAGCATCAATGGGTCCACTGGTTGTGCCAAACTCCCGAGCCAGAATCAGTAAGCGAATATCATCTTTGATGTCGTACAAAGGAATGCTTTCTGGATTGTCATAAATGTAAGCTTGCAGTTTGTTCTCCAAACCGAAGCTGATTTTGTCTAATTTAGTGGCGTTTCTCCCGTTTTGGGACACAATTATTGGCATACTTCCTGAGTAAATGATAAGCCAGAGTTAGCATAAAAGCAAGCTCAATACCAGGCTAAATTGCTAACTGTCACTAAGTGGAGTGAAACACCTTTTCACTAAACAATTAGGGCATGAGAAAAAATGCCAAATTGCCCAGAGTACTTGGCAAAAAAGTTCAGCAAGCTCGCAAAAAAACTGGTTTATCACAGGAAGCAGTTGCTTTTAAGGTTGGTGTCAGTCGTGCTTATATGGGTTACATTGAACAAGGACGCAATGTCCCTTCGCTAGAAGTACTCCAAAAGGTCGCCAAGGTCTTGAAGGTGAAGCTTAGCGACCTCGTTTAGTGCCCCAAACACCCTTATCAATTCCTAGTCTTCTGAGCCAATTACTGTTGTACACCTCTAAACTGCGTGGCTTTCGCCAGTCATGTGCTGATGCTCTAATGCGAATGCCTTCGCTACTTAATGAAGAAGGGAACTCGCCGGTTTTGGCGTAGTGCATCACCTGCAAAATTAAGAGCGTCATGGCATCCACCAAGTCATCGTGTGGTTCTGAACCAAAGTTCACCATTTGGTCTACAAGGTCTGTGCACCTATCCTTGGGAAAGTGAACTTGTCCTTTACGTATCCAGAATGCCACCGCTGCTAAACGCTCCAGCTTACTCAATTTGCCGATATCAACCTTGTGGGCATCAATTCCTTCATAAAGTAGTTGCTCAGTTAAAGATGACTGGTAACTGCCACCTTCAATAAACAGATGAGTATCTGGGTAGACGTTCTTAAAATCCATCAAAAAATCGACTGTCTCACGGAAGTTAAATCTCCGATTAGTGGGATTTGGATCAATGAACAGGTGAAAAATACCATTATTTTTAAACACGCTTCCAGGCACGATAGCGGTCAGATCAGCCCGATCATGTTTGCTAATCGCCAAGTCGACTCCAGCAGCGTTGAACTGGAAATAAGGTTCCCAACCTCTGGGGATTTGGTCATACCAGGCAATATCGTTGTAGGTAACCAACTGGTCTTCATCCCCAACAGCTTTGAGCATGTACTCTAACATCCATGCACGATGATCACTTAAACGCTCTTTGAGTTGTTCGAGACTTTCTTCTGTAGGAAACATCTGAGGCCATGCTGGTACACCAGCATCGCTTATGATTGGCACGAACAACTCACGACCACGAATTTTCCCAGCTCTAATCTTCTCCCGTAAGGTAGCTAGTAGTGAGTTGGGGTGTAAGTAGTTGCCCAGCAAAACCATCTTCGTTTTCTTTAAGTCACCAATGGGGGCAATTTCACTACTGTAGAGCTCCTGAATGCGTTTACGACCTTCTTTGGTTTTGACCGATGAAGAGTCTTCAATGTCATCTACAAAAATCAAGTCAGGACGATGTTGCTTATACCGTAAACCACGCATGCTCTGATCAATAGAAACTGCTGTAATTTTTGCTTGGTACTTGGAAAACTCCAGCGACATAGCATTCCAAGTGTCAGTGCTTTCTTTGAATGGCCCTAGATCAGAGCGAAGTAGTTCGTTTGTCTCCAGCTCAGCTTTAATAGTACCCATCTGACTTTTAGCTTGATCGAGTGTACCGCAAACAATTAAGATATGTTTCTTTTCTTGACTACCCATAATCGCCCACAGCGATGAAATGGTAGTGCACAGCGTTGATTTGCCAGAAGAGCGAAAGGTGATGACTACTGCAAACTGGCACTCATTATCCTCCATGATTTGAATCATGTCGTACTGGAACTGGGCAAAGTCGGTACCAAAGTAGTGCGGAAAGTAGACTGATGAAAAAAACAGTAGGCTCTCCTTCGTTACTGATACACGCAGTGGTCGCTCAGACACTACTTTTTTCAATAAGTCTTCATTGATTATTGGTATCATTGCGACCTCCTTTCACGATCAGTGATGCATGTTCAAGTGCTTTTTTAATCAATGCTTCCTGCTCTGACGTTAGTGCCTCATCCTTCACCTTGGCAGTGATCTCTAGCTTATTGCTGTAGGCAGAGTGTCTGTGGTTTAACCAGTAAAAAATGCTACTGATGTTTCCATTTTTAATGGCCGACAATAGCTGAGATTCAGTTAGATCATTAATCAGTGCCACTCCCTCCGCCAAGGCTTTATCGGCCTGCTTGGCAAACTCTGGGCTTTCATCCCTCCAACGATAGTAGGTTGAACGGGAAATATTCAATTTTTCGCAGCACACCTGTACAATCGGTGTCTTCTGGAGCTGTTCCAGCATGAGTTGTCGGTTGATAGCTGTGCGGTCTTGTAGGTCTTTATTCATGGTTATCCTTTCTCAAGGTAGCCTTCAACCCGGTTAAACGCTCCCAACGGTCAACTGCAACTTGGCAGTATTCGGGCATGAGCTCGATGCCGATGCATTTTCGAAGTGTCTGTTGACTGGCCAACATGGTCGTACCACTGCCCAAGAATGGGTCGTAGACAGTGTCACCAACCTCGGTGCTATTCAGTATTAACCGTCGAATCAGCGTCACTGGTTTCTGCGTACTGTGCCACTTACTTTTTTGTGGTTTTGGGGCAAACAACACTGACTTGTCTTTAGCTTTGCGGAACTTATGCGTGCCTAGCCAGCCATATAGGCACAACTCATGGGAAGGCAGATAGTCAAGTCTACCAATAACAGGTTGTGATTTGATCCACACCAACATTTGCGACACCTTAAACCCAGATTGCAGTATACCTTGTCGTAATGCGAACACCATCTTGTCCGCATTCCACACATAGACTGAGTTTTTCTTGGCTAAAAATGGCTTGATTGCTTCGAGCCAGTCTCTGGTAAATTTGGCATACTCTTCATCAGATTGGAGATGGTCATTAACAAGTGGTTTATGTTTTGTAGGGTTAAGTGATGACTCGGCGATTGCGATCCCGTATGGAGGATCTGCCTGCAGAGATGAAATGCTGGCATCACCAATGACCTTTTTGACAAACTCCTTATCGGTACTATTGCCACAGGCGAGAACATGCTCGCCGAGTTGTAAAATCATACCTGGTTTTATTTGCATAAAATTGCTTCCTTTCCGGTTAATTTTGTGTAACGGTCGATAATGACATCGCAGAAGACAGGATCGAGCTCGCAAAGGTAGGCTCGGCGTTTCAGCTGCTCGCAGGCTACTAATAGCGAACCACTACCACCAAAGGTATCGAGCACGAGGTCTCCTGGCTTGGTACACCGTCTTAACGCTTTTTCATGTAGTGACGGTAATTTTTCTGTTGGGTGTAAATAGTCCTGCCCAGCCTTGCGTTTGACCAACCAAATCTCCATGAGGTCTAGGATGTCATCGTGTAACCTATTACCAGTGCCAACTTCTTTGTTTAAAATCTCATTGAGATTAAGTAATTTGGGGTTGCGATACGGCTTGCCACGGACACCATAAATTACAGGTTCGTAACACTTGTTGAACGAGTTACCACTAGTCGGAGAAAAATTATTCTTAATCCACAGGCATACTCGCTCATGCTTGATGCCAAGCTCCATGTAGAGCGTTTGCAGCAACCAAATCCAGTTCTGATCCATGTAGTAGAAGTAGTGAGCATCTGGCTTACTCACTGCAATCGCATTACTGATTGCATCGTGAAGAAATTGACGATACTCTTCAGGTGATTTGGAATCGTTGGTTTTCGTTGCCCTGTATTTACCTTTAGTACTGACGCCATTGCCATAGTCGAGACTAATATTAAAGGGAGAATCGCAGTACGCCATGTCGATTCTTTCGTTTCCCACCAGTCGCTGAATGTCAGCAAGCGAGGTGGCATCACCGCAAAGTAGTCTGTGTGGACCCATCTGATACAAATCACCTGGTTTGGTTCGAGGTTCAGCGTGAGTAATGACAGCCTGCTCAACATCAAAATCATCATCTTGAATTTCCAAGGCTTCATCCCAGATTGCCGACAGGTCAGAATCGTCAAAGCCTGTTTCCAATAGGACATCCAATTCAAAATTGCGAAGCAGTTCCATGTCGAAAGAACCCACGTTTTTATTCATGCGAAGGTTTAATCTCATTTCTGCTTCCAGTGGAAGATTCACACTAACTGTTGGCACTACTGCATAACCAAGTTTTTTCAATATCTTCAGTCGTTGGTGACCAGAAACGAGCGTGAACTCACGACCTGGGAACATGTTCAATATCAAAGGTTGTGTGCAGCCATAGATTTCTAAGCTTTTGGTCAAATCTTCTTCTGCCTTCTGTGACAAAAAGCGTGGATTGTAGTCTGCGAGTTTAATTAGTTCGACCGGCACTTCAACAATTTGAAGCTCCTTTACTTTGTATGTTTGCTGTATGCTTTTTGGCATATCGCTCCTTTCATTTGCGGAAAAATTGATAAAAAAAAGACGCATCCCTGAATACAATTCAGTTGCCTAGAAAAGACAACAAAACAATATTCAAAAATGCGTCATTTAACGTGTCCGCACACGACTCTCACGAGTGATTTAATATTAGTTTCATTTGAACCTAATTGCAACTAGCAAAATTACAAATTAGATTGATATTTCAATATATGTAAACGTATATACATGCATATAGAAGCATATACGTTTACATATTCTAAATTCAGCTTGAACAACAAAATGAAATTCTGCTATCATTACTTTGATAGCATTGGAGTGTTATAAAATGAGTAAAACCCAGTCGGTCCTAGCCCAGAAAATCAAAAGTCATCGAAAAGCCAATGATATGACTCAAGAATCTCTTGCAAAAGAAGCGAATATTCCGTACACCACTCTGACTAAAATAGAATCTGGCGTTATTAAAAACCCAACCATTGATACTGTAATGAAAATAGCAGAAGCTTTAAATACCACTTTGGATGAATTAACTAAGGAATAAGTATGGCAAAAAAAGACTACACAAACTGGGACAGAAAAGAACTAATTAAAGAGATTGAGCAACTTCGTAAACGTAAGAAATATGGGCTTGTTTGGGAAGATAAGTCAGAGGATGTTGTTGAGCAGTGCAAAACTGAATTACCAGTTTTAGAAGAAGTGAAAAGCAAGGAAATAGTTACCGATCAAAACAACCCTGTAAATTTATTGATTGAGGGTGACAACTACCATGCCCTCTCTGTTTTAAACTACACGCATAATTCAAAAATTGACGTTATTTATATTGATCCCCCATATAACACTGGTGCTAAAGATTGGAAGTACAATAACAATTACGTTGATATT
Organism: uncultured Pseudomonadales bacterium; assembly: GCA_964509285.1. GTDB lineage: Bacteria > Patescibacteriota > Microgenomatia > UBA1400 > PJMF01 > VFLK01. The sequence continues at coordinate 11,356 of CAZDWQ010000013.1, read as the reverse complement.
AATGACGCTTACAGACACAGTAAATGGCTATGCATGATGTCTCATAGATTAAATTTAGTCAAAAGATTGTTAAAGAGAAAAGGCATACTATTAGTTGCTATAGATGATCATGAATTTGCTACATTAAAATTATTGTTGGAAGAACTGTTACCCAACCACACTCAAGAGGTAATTGTTGTTAATCATCATCCTCAGGGATCGGGTGGTTCAAATGTTTCGATTACTCATGAGTACTGCATTGTTTGTGTTCCTAAAGGAGAAAATTTATTTATGGGGGACGTTGTAGGTGAACGGATTGAAGAATGGAGCTTAATCAAAGCGGGAGCAGGTAAAGATTACTATAGAGCAGGTAGACCTAACATGTTTTTTGCTATTCATGTGGACAAAACTACCGGAATTGCAGTAGGAGCTGGTCCTATTCTAAAAATTGATGACAAATATCCAATTGAAGATACACCTGAAGGTTATAAGCGAGTTTATCCGTTTGATAAAAAGGGTGATGAGAGGAGATGGAGATATGGTAGGGAAACAATGGTTGGTCTAATTAAAGAAGGAAGGATTAAAGCATCCTTGCCAAGGTATAGCATGAAAGTTGTAATGCCTAGAGGAAATTCATTCCAACCCCTTTACAGCAATTGGACTAATTCAAAATATAATGCTGGGCCACATGGTACTGCTTTGTTAAAAAATATCTTACCTGAAACAAATTTTCCTTATCCCAAGTCTTTATACACCGTTTTAGATTTGATAGCTGGAGCCACTAGAAAAAATAAGGATGCAATTGTTCTAGATTTTTTCGCTGGTTCTGGTACCACTGGTCACGCCGTTTTAGAGATAAATAAGCGTGATGGAGGGAATAGAAAATTTATTTTATGTACAAATAATGAGAACAATATTTCCACAGAAGTAACATATCCAAGATTGTCTAGAGTTATAAATGGTTATCAATATGAAGGCCTAGACCAGGATTTATTACTTGAAAAAAGGATTTCTAATCAATTGCTAATCGATGCTGATGAAATTTTAGAAGAAGTAGAGGGAATTAAAAATCTAAAACAACATGAATACAAAAAATTTGAATTTAAAGTTGAGGATAACTTTATCAGATTGTACGGAAATAATGGAAAAGTAAGCAAAAAAGAAGGACTTGGAGGCAATCTCAAGTATTTTACAACGTCATTTGTGCCAGCTGATCCCACAGATAAGAATAAAACAATTTTGACCAGTAAAATATCCGAGATGCTCTGTATAAAAGAAGACACTTTTGAAAGTGTAAAAAATACACCGAGCTACAAGATTTATCGAAACAATAAAAAATACATGGGTATTATTTTTAATCATGATTCAATTGAAGACTTTAAAAGGGAGATCAAGGAATTTGACAAAAAAATAAATATTTACATCTTTTCCTTGGGAGACGACACATTTGATGAAGAATTCAAAGATGTAAGTGGAATTACAAAAATTTTACCAATTCCTGAAGCTGTACTCAGAGTATATAGAAGAATTTTTAAATAATAGGAAAAACATTATGTTAATTAAAGATTATCAAGATAATGCTGTCAAAAAACTACTTTCCAGATCAAAAGAGTTGTTATCTCAAGGAGGAGAAAAAAGATTAATTTTTAAAGCTCCTACCGGTTCTGGAAAAACCATAATGACTGCAGAGTTTATCAAGCAGCTGATAAATGATAACGAAGTTAATCTTCCACTCTCATTCATTTGGACCGCACCTAGAAAATTACATACCCAAAGTAAGGAAAAGATTGAAAAATACTTTGAAGATACAAGAGTTTTAGAATGCTCAAATTTTGAAGACCTTCTTGATAAACAGATAGCTGAAAATGAAATGCTTTTTTTGAACTGGGAAAGCATCAATAAAAAGGACAAGAACACAATTGTCAAAGAAAACGAGAAGGAGTTTTATTTAGGAAAAATTGTTGAGAATACTAAAGAAGAAGGTAGAGAAATAATCCTCATCATTGATGAAAGTCATCATCACGCTACAAGTGAAATATCGCAAGAGTTAATCTCAGATATTTCTCCAAGACTCACAATTGAAGTATCAGCAACTCCTGTTATTCAAAACCCAGACGAAATCGTTTCTGTTCCTTTGGATGAAGTAAAGCTGGAGGGAATGATTAAGAAATCCGTAACTTTAAACCCGGACTTTAAGAATATTCTTTCAGGAGACAGTTTAACCACTACTCTTTCTGACGGTACTGATTCAATGGTTTTGGAAGAAGCAATTAAAAAAAGAATTGAGATTTTAGAAGCATACCAAGAAGAAGGAATTGATGTTAATCCATTACTGCTGATTCAGTTGCCAGATAGGAAAACTCAACAAGAAGATGAGATTAAGGCAGAAATCATTAGAATCTTAAAAGATAAGTATGGTATTACTACAGAGAACGGAAAACTAGCAGTCTACCTATCAGAAGAAAAAGAGAATTTAGAAAACATTGCCAAAAACAATAATGAGACAGAGGTTTTAATTTTTAAACAAGCGATCGCTTTGGGTTGGGATTGTCCCCGTGCACAAATATTAGTGCTATTCAGAGATTGGAAAAGTTTAACATTCTCTGTTCAAACTGTTGGGCGTATTATGCGTATGCCACAACCTGAAGTAGGTCACTACCAAACAGAGATACTAAACCATGGCTTTGTATACACTAACCTCTCCAACATTGAAATTAAAGAAGACATGGCTAAAAGCTATGTAACGATTTATACAAGCAAGAGGATAGATAACTATCAACCAATAAAACTAGAGTCAGTTTATAGAGTACGACAAAGAGAAAAGACTCGGTTGAATCCAAAGTTTATAAGAATATTTGTAGATGAGGCTGAAAAATATGATTTAGCTAATAAAGTTGAGGTCCAGAACCAAAGACTAGAAATTTCACTCATATCTGATTATCAAGCAACTGGTGTTGATAAGTTGGCAAGTGAAGAGATTTCAGGAGAAACTAAAATAGATGCTACTAATGAATTGGACTTACAAAAACTATTTGATTACTTTGCTCGTAACAACCTATCTCCTTTTTATCCAGAAGACAGATCAATTGGTAGAGTTAAGGAAGCAATTTACTACTTCTTTAAAACAAAACTAAATATCGATTACTCAGAAGAGTTTTCTAAAATTATCAATATTGTACTGAGCTCTAAAAATATTCAGCACTTTATAAACGTTTTGGATAGCACAAAGACTGAGTACATTTCTGAAACTTCAAAAAAAGCAAATGAACTACAAAAACTAAAGGGATGGGATGTTCCAACTCAATTAAATTTTGGTGGCAACTTTGTAGAGCTGAATGTAAGCAAGTCAGTTATGACTCCATTCTATTATGATAATAAATGGAAGACTGAGGAAGTTTTCATAAAGCAGTTAGAATCATCAAATAATGTTTTGTGGTGGTTTAAAAACGGTGATAGAGATGCAACTTTCTTTGCCGTGCCATACATAGAAAATGGTGAGGAGAAATCATTTTATGTTGATTTCATTGTGTGTTTGAAGAACGGAAAGATTGGCTTTTTTGATACAAAAAGCGGAAACACAATCAAAGATGCTAGAGAGAAAAGTGATGGTTTACAAAACTATATTAAGAAAAACCAGAACTTTTTTGGTGGGATAGTTGCAAATACAAACAGTCGAGACTATACCGGGAGATGGATGTGCTTCACTGGAGTGGGCAATGAACTGTCCCCAGATGACTTCTCAAATTGGGAGCTGTTAGAGTTATAAAATAACGGAATGCTCTCCAAAAAACTGACGAGGAGTGATTTAACACTAGGTTAAATCATGGATTGGGGCCCAACTTGCGTTGGTCTTGACCCAATTTGCTGAATCGACAGCACCTTGCTTGGTTTTATAACCTTCACTCCAAGCAACGATTTCGTTGTTTGCAGCGACAAGACGCCATCTGTATTCACCATTTTGGTCAATATAGATTTGGAATCTAACCATTTTTCTCACCTCCTTTCCAATGTACTAAAGGGAAGCTTGCTACTTAAAACGCTCCCCCGCCTAAAAACACCAAGTGATGTTCTTAGGAGGGAAGGCGTGAGCTAGACTAATACCCCCTAATAAGGGCTGGAGGTTTCCTCGCCAGTTTTTTAAAGAGCTAAAAGTGAATATAAAAGTCTCTTCGGGTTTTGTCTACATCAAATTACGTAGCACTAACCAAATTTCCACCATCGCCCAAGTATCGAGTTTGCAGTAGGTCAGCAAGTTTTGTCTGATTTGCTCTTTTGCTTCAATAGTTAAATTTCCATACACCATCTCATACCAAGCCAGCATGGCTTTGGTTCCCTCACCAATTTCTAGCTCTTTGTAACTCAGCTCAGGACATATCACGGGTAAGACTTTCTTGATCGATGCACTGCCATGGAAACGGTGATCGACATACAAACCATCTTTAAAAATATCCATTAGATCATAAACTCGCTCGTTAATACTTTTAAGTCGTGGAGCTAAATCAGGGCATAAAACAGCCAGTTCATCGTTTCTGCCACATTCAAAGCCCTTATTCCACACAATCACTGAACCTGTCTCACCAATGACCTTGCATAGCTCAGTGACTAGATGTCGAGCTGGATCGCCAGCTTCAGTTGCTAGACATTCATAATGTTCAAATTCGTTGCTGTCTGGGTGACGAGCCACATGGATAGAAAACTGAGTTACTGCCTGCTGATATGGTTTGTAGCCATCGTACATAGGTAGGGCTTCGCCATAAGTTTCATAGTCTAAAAAGTAAATTGGGTAATCCAGTTGGCTTAGTTCTTGTGCAATAGCTTCCTGATCAATGATTGGTTGGTTTTGTCTTGCAGATTGAATTTGAAGTCTCTGTTTATAGTTACTAGTAAAAGTATCAGGAATGTCTTTGACTAGCTCTATGCCCATATCAAGCAACTCACCATATTGTTTTTTGCTGGCTCTGCCTAGTTCATAGATCGAACCATTGGGCAGATTGGGGAAACAGTGGTTAGGATAGATACAAGTGCCAGGATTAAAACAATGCTCGTCGCTTGGTTCGCTTTCTAGTCGCATCACTCCCCATGCTTCAGATCTGAGTTGATAGACCTCATCTTCTTTTTTGGCAATGCAATCAGTCATGTCTTCCACTACGAAGAGCTCGTTGATGTCAATCTCTCCATCCCGCTGATAGTCACTGTTAACTCGCACTAAATAAACTTTGTTGATCGGAAGAGTGACTTTGCCAACTAAATACTGGAATGTCACATCATATTTATGCTCCGTGTGAATGGTGGTGCTACTTTTGATTTCATATAAATCGTAGGTGTTGTTTGCGGTGTCATGAACCAAGGCATCAATGCGTGACTCGTAGTTGCCGTCAGTCAACGTTGCCTCGAATGAGAGTGTTGTGCCAGCAGGATACTGAACCGTAACTTTTCGTTGTAAAAATTCTTTCGCTAACTTTTCAACACTATAGCCTTGCTTCATCACGTGTTGGTCATACAAGGATGGTGGCTTTGGTTGAGTATTGCTATGAACTGACAACCACATATGCAATGGAGATTCTAGGTAGCTTAAGAAGAGTGATTTGGTCAGTTTCATCAAGTGAATTATATAGGTAAAGCATGCAAAAGCGAATATACTATTGCTAAGTGATAGTTAGCGAAAGGAGTTATGTCGTTTCAATACTTGCAACCACAGCAACATTACGAAGATCGCTATGATATCGGCACTATCCGAGAATGTTTAGAAACTCTCGGTATGGTGAATACCATTGGCGAGAAAATGAAACTAGAACTAAAGTTTCAGAGTTATCCAGAATCAGAACAAGAACGAAACATGGGTTTGCTGAGAGGCAGAATGCTCTTTCTCACTCAGGCTCAGCGACACAAGCACAGAGCTTCCACTATTGCAGAATGGATAGAGTCTGACCGTCTTAAACAAGACAAGCAAGACAATACTCCAGTTCCTAAGGCCAACTGCCCTGAGTGTGGAACTGCTATGACTGATGATGGATCTCGCCACTTAGTTGATTGGGATGACGATAAACCAATGCGGGTGTTGTTCACCTTAAACTGTCCAAAGTGCAAAAAACGGCAGGGTGTGTATGACGATGGTGAGATATATGTTTCTAAGTCTGACTTCTGCCCTGACTATAAACAAAAGTTAGAGAGGAAAAGCAGTAAGAAGGATGAAGTCATTACTACACGCTACAACTGTAAAAACTGTGGCTATTCAAATAAAGAGATTTGGGATCTGAAGAAAAGTGATGAGGAGCATAAAAAGTGGCAGGAAGAACATGCAAAAGAAGAGCTTGAAGATAAACAACTGTTAGAGAAGTACCGAGCTGAATTTTGTTTGTCTGATGAAAAAGGCAAGGAATATGTAGAAACCCTTGAAGCTTTGGAAGTTGCTCATGAAGTGAAAGAAGAAGTTCTAGCTGAACTAGATACTCCAGCTCATGAAAAGCTGTTATCAGTAAATAAAATCGCAATCACCGACTTAGAAACCTTGGTTAATAAGGTACTTGAAGACAGTGGCTTTACTCGCCTGTCTATTGGCGAGCCTGACATAGATCGTCATGTGCTAGTACCATTCACACTTCAGGAAACCAAGCCAAAAAGACGAGACCGTGAAAGCGTTGCTGATCTGTATGACTTGCTGAAAACAGCTCTGAAGGATACCAACTGGAGAGCACCGAAAGAGTTAATCAGTTATCGGCTGGGATTTCTCAGTGGCAAGCTCAAAGGGTATGAATCAGAAGATGACCTGCTTAAACTCTTTGGCAAAGAAGAACCCAAGAAACCTAAATCCAAACTTGATCTTGAGTTCAGAGCTAAATATGAACACCACAACGTTGTTCAAATGGCTCGGATGAGTGCTGAATATGAAGCTACCAAACGCATTAGAACTCGAAGACTTAAAAATGAACCTGAGGGGTTCTATCTCAATGATGGTGGTCGAGGTTATACCTGTAAAATTTGTAGAAGATCCCACAACGGCGAAGATATTTGGTGGCGACCAGATGGTTTGCGATGCCGAGATTGTTGGAGAAATATTCAGGAAGGGGTCATACCTGTGCTTAATCTAGATAAGGAGTGGTGGGAGGAAGAATACTTCACAAAATTTGAAGTTGATTATTACTATGGTGTCAAAACTCAATCAATTAAGAAGTTAAGGCGTGAAGGTGTTTTAGTTGGCAGAGATCTGAAAGACGAGAATGGGTATATCTACGAGACTATGTTTTTAGCAAGTGAGAACCAAAAGTTCCTCAAAGATCATCCACGAAAAGAGAGATAGATTGATCCACATATAACTCGCTATTTACTTTTTACGCTTTATGCGTAAAATATTGCGTATGAATAAAAATCTGACTTCTAAGCAGAAGCAAGTTCTATCCACAATTATTGATTTAACCCAAAAACTTGGACATGAGCCCACTCTGGAACAAGTTAGATCGGCTCTGGGTTACACCAGCACCAGCTCAGTCCAAAGACACACGGATTCTCTCAAAGAATCAGGTTATCTTAGTAAATCCAGAGGTTTATCCCTTCCAGACACAGACCAGACTGTACAAATTCCTTTAGTGGGGAATGTTGCTTGTGGAGTACCTCTTTTAGCAATTGAAAATATCGAAGCCTACATTCCTTATGACTCAGCTAATCTCAGGGGAAGCAGTGATGATTATTTTTTCCTTAGAGCAGTTGGTGACAGTATGAATGCAACCAGTGTTAATGGAAAAACCATCGATGATGGGGACTACGTTTTAGTTAAAAAACAAGATTACCCCGATTTTGGAAAAAGAATCGTTGCCCTCATTGGTGAAAACGCCACTATTAAAAGACTAAAACGTGGTGATGGACATGTCATCCTTGAGCCGGAGTCCAGTAATCCAGCAAATAAACCGATTTATGTATTTGAAGAAATCTCAGTTCAAGGTATAGCTGAAGATGTAATTAAGAAAGGAAATTAAAACATGGAGGTACTAGGTGCGTTAAGTCTAATTCATTGGATAGTTACTATTGTAATTTCAATAGTCGTTGGTTTTATTGGAGCAATATCTTATCTCAAATTTTTCTATAAAAGAGAAAAAATAATTAATGACAATTTAAAGAGACCGATTAAGATTTTTTCTCCAACTAATGAGCCCACTAAAAACATGGACATGGAATATAACCTTTTACAAAAAAGTGGAATTTTTAATGTTGAGAAGCCTACTAGCGATTATAGAGACACTGTTAGAATTTCAACACATAGCTTATTCATCATTGGATTTCATGGTGAAATGGGCAATTTTGATAAATTATTTGATAAGGCAGCAAGCAAAGAAATTCCCATTCTTATTTATACTTTCGGTGATAATAGTGCGTTAAAAAAACATCACTGGGATAAATTAAATACTTACCCATATTATTCAGTTTGCAATACTCCATTAAGACTAATTAGCGACGTATTCACAATGCTCTCAACTTTTCCAAGGGAGCGAATCAGCTAAGGGAATAGATGCATGACAAAAGTTGAAATAAATGAACTATTAAGAAAATATGTAAGAGATAATTTGTCTCCTAATGAGGATGATCGAGCATTAGTAAAAAAGATTTACGAATCGTTCACAAAATTACTGAATAACAGTTGTATACAAATAGGCTCTTACCCCAGATTCACTTCAATAAAACCACTCCATGATTTGGACATTCTTTATATATTGGGTGAGTGGAATCAGTACGAACATAATCCTCAATCTGCACTCTCAGAACTATTTAAATCAGTAAAAACTGATTATGAAAATCCAACAAATTACACAGTGAAAGTTTCTCTACAAACTCATTCCGTTACTGTTGCATACATGGATGGCGATAAAGAAATATTTTCTGTTGATATAGTTCCGGCATACATTTTTGCTAAAAACGAATTTCAACTAGACACCTATAAAGTGCCTGAGCTACTGAGAAAGAGACATGGTAACAAGAGAAGCGAGTTTTATCATCAACTTGCTATTCAAGGTCGAGAAATGGAGTGGATTGATTCTGATCCAAGGGGTTATATAAAAGTTGCATCGGACATTAATAAATCTAACAATGATTTTCGAAAGTCAGTTAAATTTATTAAAGCATGGGCTAATTCTTACAAGGAAAAATATGATGATTTCAAGATGAAATCATTTCACATCGAACAACTCATTACACTTCAGTACAAACGAAATTCTGGACTTGAAATATTCGATGCGATTTTTAATTTCTTTCTACAATTACCAGATTCTTTTTCTAAGCCACAAATTACTGATAGAGCTGATAACACAAGATATATTGACGATTATATTAACGACTTAACTCAAGCACAGAAGAACCTAATATTAGAAGCGAGAAACCAGTTTTTATCTCAACTAGAGAGTGTCTATTTTGATGTCGAAATTGAAGATTTACTACAACCAGTACTTTATACAAGATTACCATCAGAAGATTTTCTATTTGATAGACAAGTTCCAACCCTTACTGAATCAACAATGACTATAGAGGGATGGATACAAAAAGACGGAAATGACTTTCGTAGACTTACTCAACAAGGTTTTATCGATAACGGGCTGAAGATAAAATTTAGACTCCATATGGGGGTTGAATGCGATGAATATTGGTGGAAAGTTAAAAATGACAATAACTGTGAACAGCCAAGAGGAGATATAACAGTTGGTAGTACAAAAAATGTTCCTGAAGATACGAAGTATCCTGGAAATCATTATGTCGAGTGCTATGCAATTCGTAATGGGACTTGTGTGGCTAAAGCTAGGCAGAATGTGGTTATAAAAGCTAAAGCAACTATTTTCAAGCCATAGCTACAAGTGAGTAATAATATGGGGCCAATTTTAATTTTTGACAAATCAGCACTTCAGAGTTTTGGCATAGAAGAATCTGTGTGGCTAGACAATTATTTTTTGTCAAACATTACACCACTTTTTTATGTAGAAACTCTTGCAGATTTGTCATTACCAAATCCACCGAAACCTCCTGAACAAATCATTAGTGAATTAGCTGCTAAAACACCCAGGGCTTTACCAAATGTGCATCACGCAAGATTAGTACTTGGAAATTTAAGGGGCATTCCTGTAGAAACAGATCACGGTAGGCCAATTGTTGACCACGGAGTAACAAAAAGAGCTCCAGATGGAAAGATTGGTGTTCACTTTGATGAACCACCAGAGTCAAAAGCATTATCTAGATGGCATAAAAGAGAATACAAAGAGGTGGAACGAGAATTTGCACAGAGATGGAGACAAACCTTAGATGTTTTAAACTTTGATTCAGCGATTGGCATTGTTAAAAATATAGTCCCACCTGGTATAAAACTAAACAGTTTGGAACAGATAAAGTCCTTTGTTGAAAAATTTATTCAGGGAAATTCAATAGAACTGCTTTATCTTGCACTAGATTTTCTAGGAATTGATTCACAACATCGACCGGAAATTGTTAGTAGGTGGCAAAAACAAGGTGAGACTGCATTTAATCTTTTTGCTCCATATGCAGCTTATGTATTATCCATAGATCTTCTCTTTTATCTAGCGGCTTCAAAAGGCATTATTGCTAAAGAACGTACTTCAAACAAGATTGATCTTGCCTATCTCTACTACTTACCTTTTTGCCATGTATTTGTTTCAGGAGATAAACTTCATGCAAAAACAGCGAGCTTATTTTTAAGAAGTGATCAATCATTTATAACTGCAAGTCACTTTAAAGATGGCTTATCCAAGATTAACCAACACTACTCACAATTTAGAAATGAGATTAATAAAGTTGGAGTAATAGCTTATGCTCCATATCCACCATTGGAAATTGAGACATCAATTCATAAGCTTTGGGACTGTCATTGTCCGTCATGGAGAACAAGTGCTTCAAAGAAGCCAAAAACAGTAGACTTACCCTCAATGAAATCAGACTCGACGTTGTTAAAACACCTTAATGAGGTGCAAGATAAGTCTAAAATAATAGATGAAAATATTCTAAAAAACATGGACGATGCTGACTACGTAACTGTTAACCATATGGTTCCAGCTCAGCGTGGAGGTTGGAGAACTCTTCCTGAAGGAATAGAAAATGATGAGATAAATGATAAATCATGATTTTTTATATTTAAGCTAGTTAATATATCAAAATAGATCATTTATAAAACGAGACACTCTCTTTTTATAGTGTCCCATTTGTCCCATTTTTGCTAAAATTACTCTGGAAGCTCTATTCTGGAACGGGACAGCTATAACGACGCATGGGTTCCAGACCCACATGCTCCGCAGTAATGAAAATAGAAAAAGTAAATATGCCTCAACCTAAATTTTTAGACAACACGCTGGTTACTTTTAAAGGTGGTATTTACAAGATAATAAAAATTAAT
>CAZDWQ010000012.1:0-29674 GCA_964509285.1 uncultured Pseudomonadales bacterium | reverse complement strand
ATAGGGCTAGTAGAAGCAATCCTTAGCCAACATATTTTAAGTTAAAATAAATAAAGCCATCAGCTGAATAGTTGGTGGCTTTTTGTTATTCTCCAATCTCCCATCTTGGTTTTCTGTCAACCGTTTCTAAATCAGTTACAACTTCACCACGTTCAAACTTAAAGTTTGCCACGAGTCCAATCATTGCTGCGTTGTCCATACAAAGCCTATTTGTATGAGGTTGTCTAAAAATAATTTTAGTTTTTTGTTCGTGAGTTTTTTCCGCCTCTTTTTCAAAATTTTTGATAGTTTCGCGTATTGTTTGTCGTAGGTAAATATTCTGAGCAACTCCACCACCAAGCCAAACTTCATTCACTTTTACTTTTTCTAAAAGTTTGTTCAATTTGTAGTTAATATGCCTAAATACCGAGTATTGTGCAGATGCACAGAAATCATAAATAGCTTGTTTTGACAAGCTGTTTTCTTCGGTATTCTTTTGGATGTAATTTCGAGCAAAAGTCTTCATTCCAGAAAAACTCATATCGAATGTTTTTACAGCAGTCATTGGTAGCGGAAACTTTACAGCCTTTGGATTTCCGAGTTTAGCGAACTTTTCTATAACTGGTCCTGCGGGATATCCTAGGTTGAGCATTCTGCCAATTTTGTCTAAGCATTCACCAGCCGCATCATCTATGGTTGAGCCCAAAATTTTATACTCACCAATTTTTTCAAAGTAAATAAATTGCGTATGTCCGCCAGAAACAACCACAGAAAGAACAGGAAAGTTAATTTGGGCAGCTGCAACTTTTTTGCCAGCGGTATCGGTACCGGTTTTTTGTTTTGAGTTTTTAGCGGTTTCGCCAGTGCCCTCGTTTATTGTTGGCTTACTATTTTTCAGTGCAATTGCAGACAACGCGTGACCCTCGATATGATTTACTGCAATTAAAGGCAAATTATTTTTTTGTGCTAGTTCTTTAATAGTGGTGATGCCCACCTCCAAAGCAGGAGCAAGTCCTGGGCCCACGGTGACTGCTACCGCAGACAAGTCTCTGAAATTAGCTTTTGCTTTTTTTAAGGCAGCTAATATAGTTGGTAGAATATTCTCTTTATGTGCCTGTTTAGCAATGGTTGGAAAAACTCCCCCATATTGCTTGTGTAGTTGTGTTTGTGAGGCAATCACATTAGAAAGTATGGTACGACCGCGTAACACCGCTGCAGCTGTATCATCACAGGAAGTATCAACGGCAAGAATGAGTGGTTTTTTCATATTCTATCTTCAACAGATTACTCTGTAATTTCTAGCTGTCTCTTGGTACCGACTTCAGAAAATTTAATTTTAATGAGTGGTATGTTTTTAAGCAGCGGGGTAATAAATTCTTCTACCTGTGAAAACCATTCAATGATAACAATATTATTTTGGCCAAAAAGTGTTTCTATTTCTAATCTTTCAAACAGTTCTTCACTCTCAACTTTCCACATATCTAAGTGATAGAGTCGGCCTTTTGTTTGATGTCTCGTGAAATCATATTCTTCAATATAGGTGTAAGTTGGAGACTTAATTATATCCTCAATATTTAGAAATTCAGCTGATCCTTTCGTAAAAATTGTTTTGCCAACTCCTAAATCTCCATCAAGCGCAATTACTAAACCTGTTTCGGTAACAGTGTCCCAATGTTTGAGTAGTAATCTGCCAGCAATCTCTTTTGTTTCTTGTTCTGATTTTGAAAAAAGTGTGGTGATTTTGTTGTTATTTATAGTAGTTTCACCACTCTGTATATGTTCGTTGCGGTTGCTAGATCTCAAAGTCACTGGTGTTGATAAGGTGGTATCAATAACGGTAGAAGGTTCATTTTTTGGTAACTCGCCAGCGTCTAAAACAAGGTCAATTAATCCTTTTTGTTTTTCGCTCAAACCAGAAAAAATATCTTCTATTTTATAGGGGCGTTTTTCTCCAGAAGCATTTGCTGAGGTAGCAGTGATTGGCTTTCCAAAAGTTTTTGAAATTTCTAGCATCAACTTATAGTCTGGAATCCGTACGCCTAAAGTTTCAAACTCACTTGCCACACCTTGAGCAACTGTGCCCAAACTTTTAGAAACAACAGTAACTGGTCCGGGCAAAAACTGTTCGTATAATTTTTGAGCTTGTTCATTTATTTCAACAAATTCTCGGGCCATATCTTCATTAGCAACCATAATAGAAAGCGGTTTGCCTTCTCGACGAGATTTGTACGCAAGGAGTTTATCAACAGCTGTTTGATTGGTGGCGTCAACTCCAGCTCCATAAGTAGTTTCGGTAGGAAACAGAACTAGTCCGCCCGCTTGTAGAACAGCAACAGTTTCTTGGATCACAATTTCCGCTGGTGTAGTAAGTAAATCAATTCTTTTCATATAAATTCAAATTACAGGTTGTATTATACCGTTTAAAGTCAAATATGAGGGTGTGCAACTGCAATTCTTTGATATAATCAATAGCATGGCAACAAAATCATCGATGCTTATTTCAGCAAATGACAATATGGTGCTTTCACAAAGATTTGTGCTTTACTTAAAGGTAAGAGAAATTGATGAGGTAAACAAAGCACTCACAAACGCTTTAAAGCTCCCAATTCATGAGCAAAAAAAGTGGGCAGAAGAAAACGGTATTATTCTTGATACTGCTATGAATGCTTTTATTGATGACACGAATGTAATCTTGGAAAAGATTTCTCTTGATGAAGAGATCCTTGATCTATCAGAAAAACTTGTGGTGGGATTGAGAAATGCTGTTCAAAATATCGATCAATTATTAGGTCCTCAAGAAGAATTAGAGAGTTAACTGTATGGATTTGGTTAGTATTTTTATTACCTTTATTTATCAACCTTTTTTGAATATTTTAGTCGGTTTTTATTGGGGGCTTGGTCAGATAACTGGTGGTACTCCAGATATGGGTATTGCGGTTATTTTGCTAACTTTATTAATTAGAGTGCTCTTATTACCGATGTCTCTTGCTGGCCAGAGATCAGAGAATGAGCGAAGAGAGATTGCGGCGAAAATTAAAGAAGTTGAAGAAATATACCGTTCTGAGCCTATTAAATTGGAACAAGAAAAGAAAAAGGTAATTAAAAAATCACAGAAAGTACTCGTTGCTGAGGTAATAAATCTGATTATCCAAGTTTCTGTTGCTTTAATGCTCTATAAAATTTTCACAACAGGTCTTGAGGGTGCAGATTTGCATTTGATCTATCCATTTATGCCTGATATAGCATTGCCATTTAATTTACTATTTTTAGGTAAATATGATCTTGCTCATACCAGTTTTACTCTTAATTTATTACAGTCTATCTTGATCTTTATCCTTGAGACAATAGCAATGTATACTTCACCATACAAGGTTTCAAGAGATGAAGTTGTACGGATGCAACTAATTTTGCCTGTTGTATCATTTTTGGTGTTCATGGCGATGCCTGCAGGAAAAAAATTGTTTGTCATTACTTCCTTGATTGTGAGTATTCTGATCACAACTTACCGGGCAATTAAGTTCAAATTTGATGAGTATGCAGAAAAGAAAATGCAGGAAGAAGCTGCAAAGGAAGCAGGCGAAAAACCAGAAGAAAAAGTTGTAGTTGAAACAAAATAGAGTATAATCAATCTTTTATTGCTAAAAGTACTGGTTTGTACTGTACAAATCAGTTGAGAAAATTTATAGTTAGAGTATATGGAATTTGATAGATTAGTAGTTTCATTTTTGGTGGACGAAGTCGTAGGTGGCTTTTTTATCTCTGTACCTCCAGGCCATGTTGCTTGTATTTTTGATAGAGGTAGAGGTGTTCTGCCAAAAATTTGGGGTCCAGGTCTTCACTTTAAAATCCCATTTTGGCAGGTTGCAAAGCTCTTTAATGCCCAGATAATCGAATATTCTATTACTGATGGTTTTGATTTTTCAAAAAATAAAGAAGCACTCGGTGATGATAAAGTTTTGGTAACAACAAAAGACGGCAAAGATATCACCGTCGAAGGCTCTGTTTTGTTTAGAATTGATAGAAATAATGCTCCAGAACTCTGGGAAAATCTTGGTGAGAACGTGGTGAGCAAGGTTGTCCGTCCTTTTTCCAGAAGTAAAATTGCCAGCTTGTTTTCTGATTTAACTTTAGATCAAATTAAACAACATCGTGGTGAAGTAGAAAACTTAGTCAAACAAGAGCTCAACACTTATTTTAGAGATCGTGGTCTTGATTGTGAAGGCTTTTTACTTTCAGCAGTGCGATTGATTGGTGGTAAAGGGACAAGAGTTATTCTTGATACCTCAGAAGACGTGGTTGATCCACAATTACATACACCAGAAGTTCCAACAGAGTAATATTTTTCAGTTTTGATATTATTTTTATTAGCACTGCTCTTGCATTATTGCTAATTTTTGGTATAAATATATACCTGTGGAAACAGAAACTGTTTTTACACAAGTAAGTATAAATATTTTTTATTTTAAAAGGAGAAACACATGACAGATTTAACTGTTGCAAGTATCCAACCATTACCAGGATATGTATTAGTAGAACCAGCAGAAACTCTCAAAAAAACTGCATCTGGTCTCTATTTGTCAGAAAACTCAAGCGAAAAACCTTCATATGGAGTAGTTTTAGCCGTTGGAGATTCAATTTGGGAATCTGGTGTCAGAGAAGTGAGCGCTCCAGTAACTGTTGGTCAAACAGTGATTTACAAAAAATGGGGTGGCAACGAGTTTAAAATTGGCGATACAGAGTATCAATTTTTAAAATTTGAAGACGTACTCGCAGTTGTTGAACCTGTAAAACCTGTTTCAAAAAATGTAACAAAAAAATCTAAATAAGAAAAATAAGGAAAAAATACTATGGCAGCAAAACAATTATTATTCGGTGATGATGCAAGACAAAAGATGCTTGCAGGTGTAAATAAATTAGCGCAAGCAGTCACGACAACTTTAGGACCAAAAGGCAGAAACGTAGCGCTCGACAAGTCGTGGGGTGCTCCAAATGTGATTCATGACGGAGTTTCTGTTGCAAAAGAAATTAGTCTAGAAGACAAGTTTGAGAACATGGGTGCACAACTCGTCAAGCAAGCGGCAGAAAAAACTAACGATCAGGCAGGTGATGGTACAACTACTGCAACTTTGTTGGCTCAACAAATAACTGCAAAAGGTATGCGTTTGGTAACTGCGGGTAGCAACCCAATGATCATGAAACGTGGAATTGATAAAGCTGTTGAGGCTGTTGTAGCGGAAATCAAAAGACTTGCTAAACCAGTCAAAAAATCAGACTGGGAAAAAGTTGCAACTATTTCTGCGCAAAATGAAATTATTGGGGCAAAAATTGCAGAAGCTCTCAACCTTGTTGGTCAAAATG
The DNA here is from genome assembly GCA_964509285.1 of uncultured Pseudomonadales bacterium. Taxonomy (GTDB): domain Bacteria; phylum Patescibacteriota; class Microgenomatia; order UBA1400; family PJMF01; genus VFLK01. The sequence continues at coordinate 24,337 of CAZDWQ010000012.1, read as the reverse complement.
GAGTGATTGAAGTTGAAGAAGGCAAGACCATGGATATCACTATCGACCACAAAGAAGGTATGGTTTTTGATAAAGGCTATGCATCTCCATATTTCGCAGCTGGTTCTGAAGATATGGTTGCAGAAATCAAAAATCCATATATCTTAGTTACCGATCAAAAAGTGAGTAATTTGCAAGATTTAGTTCCATTTTTGGAAAAATTCATGCAAGTGAGCAAAGATTTAGTAATCATCTGTGATGATATTGATGCAGAGGCACTTACTGCTTTAGTCGTTAACAAATTACGTGGTGCTTTGAATGTTCTTGTTGTGAAAGCTCCAGGGTTTGGTGATCGCAAAAAAGAAATGACTACTGATATCGCAGTACTAGTTGGTGCAGAAGTTATTTCTGGTGAGATTGGCATGTCATTTAAAGAAATGGATGTTGATCACCTAGGTCGTGCAGACATGGTGAAATCCACTAAAGATGAAACAACCATTGTTGGTGGTAAAGGCAAAGCAAAAGACATCAGTGCAAGAGTTTCTCAGATTGACGCACAAATTTTGAAATCAACTTCTGATTTTGACAAAGAAAAACTCAGTGAAAGAAAAGCAAAGCTCACTGGTGGAGTTGCGGTGATCCAAGTTGGTGCTGCTACCGAGTCTGAGATGAAGAACCTCATGGAACGTGTCAAAGACGCAAAAGAAGCAACCAGAGCTGCAATCGAAGAGGGAATTATTCCAGGTGGTGGCGTGACTTTAATTCAAGCGGTGAAAGTTTTGAAGAATGTTAAAATTACTTCTACTGACGAACAAGCAGGAGTTGATTTGATTGCACAAATTGCAGAAGAACCTCTCAGAATGCTCGCACAAAATTCTGGAGTGGATGCTGGTTGGGTTGCAAAAACTGTTGCAGCAAAAAATGATTCTACTTACGGATTTAACGCACTTACCAATGAATTTGGTGATATGGTCAAAGCCGGTGTTATCGAACCTGCAAAAGTAGCCATTGTATCTTTAATTAATGCTGCTTCTGTTGCTTCAATGATTTTGACAACAGAGTGCTTGGTTACTGATGCCCCAGAGCCAGAAAAACCAATGGGTGGAGCTGGTGGTATGGGTGGTATGCCGGGGATGATGTAGTTGTAAGATAAAATAACTCGAAAATACTCGTTCGTCACGAACCTTCGGTCCGAACTGACTCACTCTGTATTTTCGAGTTATTTTTTGCCAATTAGAAATTTGCCTTCGGCCCAGATCAACTCGCTTAGTATTTACAGGCTGGGGTTTTATATATAGTTTTCGTGTTTGATAGATCAATCTTTTCTTGTACACTGAGATAATGCAGAGATCAACAAAAAAAGAACAAACCCCACAAGAATTTGCAAAAGAACATTGGGTAGAGATATTAGCAGCTTCAGGCACTTTAGTTGGGGCGGTTATTTATCTACTAATTCGATATCATAAGAAAAGAAGAGAATTGAGTGGTGACTCTGCAAGCAATACCTATCTCGATAATTTAGGAGAGGATGCTTTAAAGAGTCAGCGTGAACCAGTACCATTACTACTAGATATAATGCCAGAAGTTTCCGCTGAGATACCTGATGCAGCAAAATTATCTGAACAGTTAGCAGAAGGATTACCAAGTAAAGTTACAGGAAAGAAATCTCAACTAAGATGGTTTCGTGGGAGCCCACAACAAGTCATGAGTGATGCGGGAAAAATTAAATAATTCCAATAAAACTATAATTCATCTTTACACCTGGGCCCGTGGCCCGATAGGAGTAATATTTCTCAGGTTCATGGAGAGTGCAGTGATTCTCAACTTCTAAATTGAGAGATTTTTGGGGGTCCAACTTATTTTTAGCAAAAAATTCCACAATCTGTTTTTTATTTTCTGCGATTAGATCATAGTGTAGGTTAGTTGCACGATCAATTTGGTAGCATTTTTCGCAGATAGCAGGTCCAAACCAGATATTTAATCTTAGCTGTTTTTCGCTTTCGTTTTGCAGAGCATTTACAAAATTATAGGTATCGTTGAGTTTTTCTAAAAGCAGATATAAGATCTTGCTTTCAGTTCCTTTTCTACCTGCATGTGCAGCGGCAACAAAAGGAAGTTGCTTATCATCAAATCCAGAGATTAAAATTGGTAAACAATCTGCAGTTTTGACAGATAAAAAGATATTTTTCTTATTTGTATGGCAAGCATCAACACCCTTGATGGGGTCATCGGTTATAGCGTCATTTATTGTAGCGATTTTGTTTTCATGTATTTGCTCCATTTTTATGAATTGAGCACCTATGGGGAATTGTAAGGTGGTAGTAGCTTCTTGAAACGAACCTATTTGCGTACCAATAAAATTTTTTTGAAAACTCATGTGCTGATTATAAGCTATCGATATAAGAAATAACGCCACTTAAGTCAACATTACTTTTTATAAAATATTTTAGTATTCCTAAGTTCTTAGCTTTATTAATATCATCTTCTGAACTCAAGTTTGAGGCAACGACAACAGGTATATTTGTGGTTTCTGGGTCACTTTTGAGTTCTTCAATGGCAGTAAATCCATCTTTTTCAGGCATAATAAGGTCAATTAAAATAACATCTGGTTTAAAAGATTTTGCAGCTTCAACTGCTTTCAGGCCATCAAGCAAAATCGTCACAACATGGCCACTTTTTTCAAACTTTTTCTGCATAACTTTGACCAGAAACAAGTCGTCTTCGAGGATTAAAACTTTTTTATTTGTCATAATTGTGCTCCAATGTTAGTAAACATTGATTGTGCGCTAGTCATTGTGGTATCTGTTAAGTCTAGAGCACGAATTGATTTTGGCACTGCTTTAAATACGGCATAATTTTCTTTTATGATCCGAAGCACTGGTGGCCAAAAGTTTGGTAACTCAGTTGCTGCTTCTGCGAGTTTATCAATGGCGAGCATGGCTTCTTCATTTTGGAGTTCAAAAGTTTCTGCAGTCATTTGAATAAGAGCAATTTCAGTACACAAAACGGAAATACCAATTTTATTATTATCTTGAATTGCCTTATGTTTTCCGCTATCTTTTGTAGTTGCAAAATAGAGGGTAAAATCATCATCTATTGCAAAAAGCATCATATGTGATTGTGGTTGGCCATTTCTATCAGCAACTGCTAAAGACATAAGTGAAGTTTTACGCATCAAATCAAGAACTTCTGGAGGTGTAAATTGTTTAACCATGATTTTAGAATATCTTGTCTTGATTAGCCTGTAAAGAGGTATGTGTGTTATGATCTGTTTTGTGACAGTAATAAATTAATGCATGTTTGTATTTTTAAAGGAAATATGCCTGGTGGCCGTTCTGAAAAAGCAAAAAAATATGTAAGTGAGAAAGCAAGCGAGTATGCAGGTATAAAACTGAAAAATTTTGGTCGAAACTTGTTTACAAATAGTAGAAGGTCAGAGGTAGTACGCCCTCCAGAAATTCCAACTGATGTCATCCCAACTTTATACATTCATATACCGTTTTGTCATGCTCCATTGTGTGAGATGCGCCCCTTTTTTAGAGTTGAGTTTGAAACAAAAATGGCTCAAAAGTACATTCAAGATGTGAGAACCGAGTTATCTCGATACAAAGGTGTCAAGTTTTCTTCCGTTTATATAGGTGGAGGAACGCCCGCTACAATTTTGCCAGCTCTAGTTGACTTGGTAAAAGATTTTGGTATTGGTCAAAAAGAATTATCTGTTGAGGCGCATCCAAGCGATTTAACTCAGGCAAATGTTGGGCTGATGAAAAAAGCTGGTGTGACAAGATTATCGGTTGGTGTGCAAAGCTTTGACCCCGATTTATTGAGGAAAATGAAGCGCAATAATGGTCGCAATTCTATTGAAAACCTCAAGCGAGCTGCAGAATCGTTTTCGGTGAATGCAGACCTAATTTACAACTTTGCCGGGCAAACAGTTGCTCAATTTGAGAATGACATAGATATTCTTGTTGATTTAGGTATTTCTCAAATAACTTGTTATCCACTTATGGCCGCTCCAGGGGAATTTCATGTTGTTGATGATTCCAGAGAAGGCGAATTCTATGCTGTAATGCTCAAGAAGTTTGCTCAAGCAGGGTATAAGCCACTTACTCCTTGGTGCTTTGCGAAAGCTACAGAAGAAAGTCAGGGGGAATACATTTCTAGTTCAAGTGGAGATCAATATTTGGGAGTTGGGGCAAGTGCAATTAGTAAAATAGGTCCATTTTTTACTATTAATTCCTTCAACCTTGCTGAATACCATAATCGAGTGGCTCATAGTGAACAGGCAGTTATTGGGGTAAAAAAGCTGAGCATTTTTGAAGATGCACAATATTTTCTTCTGACTGGACTTTTTGGTATGAAGCTAGATCTGAATAAATTGACTGGAAGTAAGGTAAAAGACAGGTTAATTCGTGTTGAAATTAAATTGTTACAGGCAGCGAAACTTGTTACTGTGAATGGCAATACTGTTACTTTGACAGAATCAGGAATGCTTTTTTTCAGTAAGGCAATGAAGGAATTTTATACTGGGCTTAATTTTTTCCGCCAAAAGCATAAAGAAAATGCGGCTAAATAAAAAATCCGGGCAGAGCCGGATTTTCTATTCAATGTTGCGAATGTGGGACGATATCAGAACCTGGATACAAGAAGCTATGGAGTTTTGTTTTTTGGAATTGACTTTTGATACCCCAGCCAATAGTGAATATGATTCTTGGAGAAAATTAGTGCAGGAATCAGGGAGGTGTTTTTAGATACCCAAAAATGTTCATAATTTTAATGAAAAATAAAAGATCTTTTGTATCAATGAATAACCTGAATATGGAGTAATAACATCCTTTTTTTTTAAAAAAAATGACCCGAAAATTAGTCTATTTTGATATGTTTTGAATAATTGACTCGTACTGTTTTTAGTGGCAATATTATTCTGTACCACAATATCTTGTGGTAATAGGGGAATATCCAGATTGGCAAACTTTGGGTATTCACTTTTACTTAGCGGACTGTTATATTTTGTGTAGTCAACTAAGTAAAAGTAGGAAAAACTCCCATGCCAATCGGGAGTTTTTCTGTATTTACAGCACATTAACAATATTAACAACTTTGCTAGGGGGATAGTTTCGACTAGATATAGGAATAAAACCTATGGCTGAAACAGCTAGTCGAGAGACGTTAAATCCCAAACAAGAATTAGTAGAAAAATATTCCGACCCAAAAATCGGAGGACAAAGAATTTATGACTCAGGTAGAGTCAGTGATGATGGGTATGTATACACACCATACATTACAGTTAACGGCAGGGTGATTTATCATCCAACGGGGGGAGTCTTTAGATTTCTTCCGAAATCGAATTAATCCGCAAGATTTATTCAAACTCAATTCATAATATAAATTAAGTCGAAACTCCCCCTATTGAGTTGTTAAATTTAACAAGAAACAATCCTTGTTTTTCAAGGTTTACAAATATGGAGGGTGCTTCCGATGTGATGTATCGGACTCGTCTGAGAAACGAGAAATCGCCTGACCGTGATTAGGGTTCAATTCCCTCACTCTCCGCAATTTATTAACCTTTTTAAAATAAGGATCAATTTTAAAGAACTAAAAATTCTCATTCCCTTCAAGAATGAGTAAGTATTCTATCTATTTTATTTAAAAAATCAAGTTTAACGCTCATTTTTCTCTAAGCGTGTACACGCTACCCCATTGAACACAGTATGATCACCAACAAGCTGATTGTCAACGGTTTCTTAAGTACCACATTTATTGCAATCTGGGTTTAGGGGTTTCAATTAGCTTTTTGAGTTGTTCAGTTTTAGCAAGTATATCTTTCATATTATGCTTTTTAGCAAGCTTTACTACTTTTTCAAGAACATCTAATGCTTCGGCAATTTCTCCAATAGATCTTAATGCATTTGAGTAATTATGATAAAGGTATGTTAGTTCTTTTTCATTATTGAGATTTAGCAAAATACTTTTGGCATACATGAAAGCGTCTCTGGTTATTCTGATTTCTTGCGTAGCATCAATTCCCAAACTTAAGTAATGGCCTGCAATCCTCGAATTTGCCGAGCCAAGAATTGAAAAAACTCTAACAATTGCTGTTGAGTCATTTGATTGGAGTACTTTTTCAATTGCTTCTTTAAATAAGGTACTGTGTTCAGATTTTATTTTTTTTAGATTAATAAGATAAAGTTCTTTTTCTTCTGGAGTTATTATTGGAATACCAGTAACATTTGTCATTTCAATTTTTCCCCAACCCTCTAAATCTAAAAGACTAAACTTTGTAGTTAGATATTGTGCTTTTTCTGCAAGCAAAATAGATTCAACATCTAGAGCATCTATATGTTTTGCAGTATCAATACCTAAATCAATGAATGATAGGTGGGAATTAATTGTATCTGGAGAGTATTCATACCAAGAACATAACAAAAGTACTCCTTGTAAAATTGCAGTTCTATCTATTGAAGTATTAATTATTTTTTTAACTATTCTGATATTTTTTTCATTTGGGGTTTGGTCATAGAGTCTAATAAGTTGTTTATAATCGCTAGATTCTTTAGACTTTACCTTATTTTTGGTTTTATCGATGGGATTTATGTCTAATTGTAATTTGTTAAGTTGTTCTGCATCTGGTGAAATATTGGGGTTAATTGGTTTTGATTGTTGTTCAGATAACTTTTTTATTATTTCTTGAAGTGTTTCATCTATCTCATTGATATGTAACCATCCAAATTCACTAAGTAAATTCTTGTTATTGTGTAGTTCAGTTGCTAAATTTGCAGGTCCAACAAAGCCTGGATTAAACCCGAATTTTATAGCTTCGTCTTCAATGATTTTATGTGCTTCAGCTGGCAATCTATAAGATGTCACAAAGAACCAGTTGTCTATTTTTTTTAGTTTTTTTAGCTTTACCGCTTTGGCCAGATCTCCTCTAGCTTTTTTTAAAATTGCGGTTAAATTTTTAGATTTGTGTGGACTTTTAAAACAATGTCTTGCAAATAATGTTTTTTCTGTTCTTAGATATCCATCATTCCCACCATCACTTTGATCATCGTCAATCTGATCATAGTCAAATCCCCACTTATTACTAAAAATGACATTCACTAAATGAGTAAACTCTTGGGGATTAGTCAAATTTGCTATTTGGTCTTCAATGTTCATCTATAACATAATATATCACTAAAATGAATTTTCCGACACATATAACGTTTTTTTTATATTAATTTATTGAGGTCAAAAAGTAATATTTTATCTGGTTTGACCCAACAATTAAAAAACCCCTTTTCTTTCAGAATATTTTTTTCAACTTCTAACAAGTAATCATCAAACCATAAGAATGGTTGTGTAAAATCAATAGCTTCCGTTTTAAGTGTTTTCCACTTTAAGGGTTTTATCTTTTTTAATAGGTCCATTTGTTCGCTTGTGACAAAAGGTTCTATGTGTCTTAAAACGGCTTCATTGTTGCCTTCTTTGCAATGAGTGGTTAACCAATAGACATCGCCTTTAGAAAAGGCATATATTAGAAATTCACTTAGGTTTTCAATTATTTTGCCTTTTTTATCTATTATGGTCCCATCAACATCTAGATAAATATTCATAGTTTTACTGTTCCTATATGAGGGTGTGTATTTACTAGAGTGTTAGAAGAGTCATTGCTTGAACCGCAAAGATTTGGATGACCAATAAACCTTGAAGGAATATCGTTAAAATCAGCTGATTTAAAATTACACATCCTAGATATTTGAACAATTAGTTCATTTATTTGATCTTTACTGAAGTTTGATTGAAAAAAATCAGTTTTTTTTAAATTTTTGACTTCATTAACATTGCTAAAGGTGTGATTTTCATTTATAACTTTATATTTTGATGAGGAAGACTTCATTTTTAGCTTAATATCTCCAACTTGTGCGTAGGTAATAGTTTTTTTATTAATATATAGAACCAATAACATTGCACCTTGAAGAGGTCGCAGTTCAAGTTCAGCGGGGGGATTTAAGCATGAGAAATTGATATTTTGAACTGTTCGAGTTAATGCATCTTTTATACTTAAGTGGTCAATTTTAACCAATGCTCTAAATTCATTTAAAAACTCAATTTTACAAACTTTTGCAACCAAATTTCCATTAACACCTCTATAAATTGCAATAAAATTGTCATAATTTTCTAAAATATTTGACTGTTGTTCGGTTAAATCAGTAGGTAAGATTTCAACTTTAATATTAGGTGTTATGTGGTAGTCACTAAATAGCATACTTATTTATAAAATTAACATTTCGTTTTTGTGATCATAACTTTAGAGTTGGTATTTTTTGATTATTTTTCTTATTCTGAAGTTTTATTTTTTTGTTTAATGTAATTAGAAAATAACCTGATCCAATTAAAATAAATGGAGCAAGACTTCCTAAAAGTGCTTTAACAAATATATCATTCGGTACATTCATATTAGGTTCAAGGATTGGGATTCCAAGTAGATCTCTTGAAAAGCCTTCATCCGGCTTTATAACAGAAATTGCACCTCTTGAAATATAATATATAAAGCCAAGTGCAATTAATAACGAGGAAATTATACCCTGTAACTTTTTCATTTTTTTATTAAACTTTACAAACAAATAGTTTGAGTATTTTTTATAAGTATTTTCTAGATGAATAATACCATAAAACCACACTAATAGTTTGTGTTAAATTGATCGCTTTTTCATAACAATGGGGCTTATGAGAAAGTACTCGAGAACACCAAAGTTTCTTTCAAAAAAAATTAAAGAAGCTAGAAAAAATAGAAGATTAACACAAGAAGATTTAGCAGAAATAGTTGGTCTTTCAGTTAATTACATAGGCTATATTGAACAAGGTAAAAAAGTGCCATCAATAAAGACTGCTGACAAAATAGCCAGAGCCTTAGGATTAAAATTATCGAATTTGTTTGAATAAATGTATATAATGGCTGACAGAAATGACAAAAAATGTTGGTAGACCATCTAAATATAAAGCAAAATATTGTGATTTATTAATTAAACACTTTGATATTCCTCCAAATTTTACTGAAAAACAGGTTACTTATAACTCAGATAGAACAATTGTTCATACAAAATATGTTTTGAAAGCGAATGATTTTCCTACATTTAATGGTTTTTGTTTAAAAATTGGGGTAAATAGAAGCACTTTAAACAGGTGGGTCTCGAGTAATGAAGAATTTTGCAACGCTTATAAGGAAGCTAAGGCTTTGCAGTTAAATATCCTTATACAAAATATGCTTCAAGGTTTATATAATTATCGTTTTGCTTCATTCATTGCTAAAAACAATTTTGGTTGGAAGTAAATTTTTCATCTTATAGATTTGCAGTTGCCTTTAGATAGTTTTTGTGTTTAGTATCGAAATTAAATATACAGAATATGTTTGCACATTAAATAAGCACGGAATAAATATTTAGATTATCCTAACCCTCTAGAAGGACTGGCCAATATCTAGACAAATTAAAAACCATTTTTGGTTTTGTCTATTTATGCCGTCCTTTTTTTGTTTTACAAGCGGGATAAGTATGAAAACTCTTTAGCGACCTTGGGTCATCCCGCACCTGAGGTTACTAAAGAGTTTTTTTTTAACGAAAACTCAAAAATATTATGAAGCTAAAAATATTACAAATTAGCGATCGTGGAGGCTCAACCAGCCTGGGTGTACACGCGAAATTAAATAAGTTGTACAAGGTGGCTGGCGACATACTCGAGCAAAACGCTATACCGATGATAATTATGTGACCTCTGAGCTTGAACAAGATTTCAAGCGGTCTTAACTAGAAAAAAGTAAAAAAGTGATTATCGGGCAGTGGATGTGAAGAGGAGGAGATAAAAGGAGGAAGGAAAATCTTATGAAAAATCGACAAATCGACAACAAAAAAACAAGTAAACAAGTGCGAATTAGTTTAAAGGTTCATCAACATTTAAAGATTGAAGCTTGTAAAGCTAACAAAACAATAAAAGAGTATTTAGAAGAAATCTTGGGTGATTACCTTGAAAATTATTGTGAATAGAAATGAAACTAAGTAATGAAGCTGTTACCAGCTTTCAAGAAATATATCTCAAAAAATGTGGGATTAAGTTGGATTATGAAGAAGCTGAGGTTATGGCTTTAGAGGACTTGAAGAAGTTTTCACTGATATATAGAAAAGTTCTGAGTAAAGATAAGGATTTATTAAACAGTTTAAGGAGTAACAAATTATTTAAAATGTTGTAAAATGATTTTGGACTCAGTAATCAATAATAGATATAGATACCTCCTTTGGGACAATCTATTATTGATTGAGTCCACCCAGAGGGGGTTTTTATATGCAAAACAATATTAATCTTCAGGACTTGCGATGGGTTATTTATTGCAGAAAAAGTAGCGATTCTGAAGACAAGCAAATTGAGTCATTACCTGCACAAAAAAAAGAATTACAGGCAATAGCTCAACGAGAAGGTTATAAGCATATTGAAGATATATATCTTGAATCTCATTCAGCTTTTCATCCTGGTAGACCTGATTTTAGTAAGCTAATGCAAAAAATGTATGACAATAAAGCTGATGCTGTTTTGGTATGGGCGGGAAATAGAATTGCTAGGAATCCAATTGATGCAGGAAGCTTTATTTATGCAATGGACCAAGGCAAAATAAAAGCTGTTAGAACAAAAGGTGGGCTTTTTTTTAATACACCAGAGGATAAATTTTCACTAAATATAGATTTCACAGTATCTAAAAAGTCGTCAGATGATTTAAGTGTGGCAGTTCATAGAGGGAATCGTCAAAAGTTTTCTGAAAATAGAGAATGGAGTGGTCCTGCAAAACAAGGTTTTTTGAACTTTACAGATTCGTTTACAAAAAAACGAGATATAAAAAAAGATGAAGATCGTTTTCAATTACTTCAACAGGCAGGAAGAAAAATTGCTAGCGGTGAGTTGACCCCATTGGAGTCACTTAGTTGGTTAAATAATGATATGGGTTATAGAACGATGCGTTTAAGAAATAGTGTTGGTGGTCCATTAGCTCAAACAACATTTTACAATTTTTTGTCAGATTCTTTCTACTATGGATTAATGAGGCATAAAGTTGAGGGGAACTATGAAGAGATTGAACACAAATACGAAAAAATGTTCACCAAAAATGAATGGGATTTAATTCAAATAAGGTTGGGCAAGAAAAGCAGATCAAAACAGAAAAAGTATGATTTCCCATTTAAAGGTTTGATGACATGTGGTGAATGTGGGGGGTTTGTTACAGCTGAGGAAAAGTGGCAAGTGATTTGTCCTGATTGTAAAACAAAATTTGCAAAAACTTCAAAGCGTGTTAGGTGTATAAATTGTGGTTTAAAAATAGATGAAATGAAAAATCCTACAATTCTCAATTATGTGTATTACCACTGTACTAAGAAAATCAATAAAAATTGTACTCAAGGATATTTAGAAAAAGGTATATTAGAACAACAAATTGATCATGAATTGCAACGGTTTGAAATAGATCCAGATTTTAAAGATTGGGCAATTCAGCATTTGGGTGAGTTAAATGATCAGGAGGTCCAACAAGATGAATTGGCAACAAAACGAAATACGTCGAACTATGAAAGTCTGAAATCAAAACTTAGAAGAATGACCTCGCACCGCTTTTCAGACCAGTACGAAGATTCTACATCAGAGGAAAAAGAGGCTTATGAGACTGAGCTATCTTTACTTAAGGCCGAAATTGAGGCTGTGAAGCGGACAATACAAACAACAGATGAGCAACAATTTGATTGGATTGAACTATCACGTAAAACTTTTGAGTTTGCTTGTTATGCTAGATATTGGTTTGAAAAAGGTGATGCTAAAACAAAATCACAGATACTCCAATTACTTGGTCAGAACCTAAAGCTATTTAATAAAAAAGTCTTGATGGATGAGGATAATATATGGTGGATTATTGAAAAAGCAAAGAAAGAAGCAAAGTCGATAGGAGTTTCGTTAGAACCTAAAAAAACAGCGGGTCTATCAGACATTAATGCCTATTTAGATCCCGCTATTCCCATATTGTTGCGGAGCTGGGAGTCGAACCCAGCCTGTGAGATTATGAGCCTCACGTGCACCGTACACTACCCCGCGCGTTATCAATTCTTTATGTTCAGGCTAGAAATTTCTTAATATCTTGAACGACAGACTCGTATTGTAAACTTTTTATGGTCAAAAGTCAAAATTCTGGTATAATAATCTCCCTCAGTGCTTTAAAAAAGTATAAGTGATATGGCAAGGTAGCTCAGTTGGTTAGAGCCTCGGATTCATAAACCGAAGGTCGTGGGTTCGAATCCCACCCTTGCTACATTTAGATTTAAAATATAACTAGAACAAAAGCTCTCTCCAGGCAAAGAGCGGTTTTTTATCAGTGTTGTTTGATTTATTTTGACACTCTTCTGTTGTACAGTCAGCTTTTTTGCTTTTCTCATCAATTTCAGCTATTTGTAGCACATATTCTCCTGGTTTTTGCAGTAAAAGTTCATTTCTCACAACCTTTTCCTGAAACTGTTCGGACCCTACTTTTTCCATCTTCTCCTCGAGTTCAATAATTTCTTTTGATATTTGATTGACCTCATACTCTAATACCCGAATATTTTCGGAAGAATTTTGCGTTTTTTTGCCACTTTTATCAAGAGAGAAAAAAAACATGATTGCACCTATGGTAAGGGCTAAAATAGTAATGGGATGGTATAGTATCTTGGTTATTGTCATAAATCCAAAAATATGATATTATAAGACATTAGTAATTCAAAAATTAGTAATTAAACTATATCAAGTATACCGTGCTTGCACGTTAGAATACATAGGTTTATATGAGTAAAACATTATTAGATGCACAAGCACTTTTTACCGACAGCCTTAAAAAAGCAGGTAAAGCAAATGCAACAGTTATTGCTTACAGTAAAGACGTAGAGCAATCGGTTGATTTTGTAACCAAACTCGGTAAAACACAGATTGACGAAGTTACCTCAGAAGATATCGATGAGTTTAAAGTTTTATTAAACAAACAAAGATATACAGGTAAGTCTATTTCTAGAAAAATTAACTCAATTAAAGCATTTTTTAGATTTTTAGTTGGTCAAGGCGAGATTACAAGTAATCCTGCAGAGGTGATTTCTCATCCTAAATATGACCAAGCTCCTCCAAGAGTTCTCTCAAAAATTGAGTATAGAGCTTTAAGAGATGCATGTAGAGGTGATATTCGCATGTCTGCCGTTGTTGAAGTATTGCTTCAAACTGGTATGAGAATTTCCGAATTAGCATCTTTACAGCTTACTGATATTGATTTCGAAAGAAACGTTATTTCAATTCAGGCACAAAATTCAAGAGGTGCAAGAAAAGTTCCTTTGAATGCAGCTGCAAAGGGTTCTATTACTGATTATTTACAAGCAAGACCACGAGCTCGTGAAAAGACCGTCTTCTTGACTAAAACTTGTAGACCATTCTTGGTTCGTAATATTAGAACCGCGATTGATAGATATTTTAGATTAGCAGGTATTAAAAGTGCTAAAGTTAATGACTTAAGACACACTTTTATTGTTGAACAGCTTCGTGCTGGAACTCCTCTAGTGTATGTCTCCCAATTAGTTGGTCACAAGAGAATTACTACAACTGAAAAATACCTCAAATTAATTGAAGCTCCAGAGATGGAACCAACAATTCAAATTGAAGAGTTGTAAACTTAAAGTTAAAATATTTTTGCACAAAACTCCCTTTATCGGGAGTTTTTTGTTATAATGAGCACTATGTCTAAGGAAGTGCAGAAAACATTGAGCGATAGATTTATTGAGGCGCAAGTAAAATACTTACAAAAAAAACCGTCAACCTCCAGAACAATTCACAAGAAACGTTACGCTCACTAGAGTTGATGAAGCTGAGGCTGATGTTCCAACCTTAGAACAAGACTTGCCCGTGGTCCAAGAAGCACTCGATGAAACAGTTGCTGCAAAAGAAGCAGGTTTATTAGTTTCAAAAGAAATTAACCCATTTGGAGAAGATTTGCAAAGTCTTGTTATGTTCGCTTTTGGCGATGTTCATCAACTAGGTAGCAATCCAGAAAATTCTATTTATCACAGAAATAAGTTTCCGTATAAATATATTGAAGCACTAGCTTTCCAGCCTAAAAAGCATCTCATTGAATCCATGATTATTGGTTTTTTGGGAAGAGATTACGAAGCTCTCATCGATGAAATTAATACTAAAAAAGGGGTGAAGAGTTTCGCGAAAAGGAAACTACTTGATGGGTTAGGCGAAGAAAGAGTCATGTCGCTTATGGAGGATCATGAAGATTGGAGTTTAGAGAAAAAACCAAAAATGCAGGTTGATGCTTTGCGGGTAACCATGGGTTCAATTCTGCAAAGGATCAGAGAAAAAGTTAGAGAACCTGAAATGCGTACTCCACATGTTCTGGTTGATTTTGGAGACAGGGGTGACACTGAATCAAATATGGGTGATATTGCGTTGACAACCCTTGAACTTATTGGTAGTGCACAGCAAGTTGCAGGTGCATCAGAAGACAAGTTCCAGACAATGATAGCTATGCTTTCAGGAAATCACGATGCTGATATCAACAATCATAGTTTTGAGTCAGAACTTTTTCAAAGGGAACTATTCGGAAGACCAATTTTTTTACAATATGTTGGAGGGTATGCTGTTTTGGCAATTAATACTAATTTTTATAGTAGCTTTTGGAGATACCACGTTTCTTTAGAGAGACAAAAATTCAGTCAGCTTCAGGAAAAAAGAGAGAGCGTTCAAGAGATAGTGGATCCAAGAGTTGATGAGCAGATCAAAAGATACGCTGATTTTTTTGAAAGAATCGAATCTGAAGAAAAAAGACAGAACGAATTAATTCAAGAAGCGTTACAATCTGGTAAAAAGATAGCTGTTTTAGCACATGAGGAAGCGCAAGTTATTAAGCATTTGCCTTTGGAAAATTCAAGAATAACTCATATTTTTGCAGGTCATTTGCATAAACCAGTTGATAGGGATTTGAAACAGAAAAATAAAGATGGTCAAAATATCAGACTGATGAGAGTTGGTACGGCAAGTGCTACGGATACTGGAATCGTCTGGCCAAAATCATATGAAATTAGTATTACGGGTGATAACTTGGAAGTGCAAGACCTCGAAATCGATCAAACGAGTGTTGATAAGCCTGAATATTATTAAACTAAATCCTTTATCCTGGTATGTTAGAGTGTGAGAGCGTTTCTAGCCAGGTAGCTACAGCTTTAGGGCCAAAGATATAATTCATTATTGCAAGTATCTCAGCTGATGGTTGTTCAGAAGGTGCTTGTCTCATTAAAGAAATAATAGTCCTTTTCTATTTTGACGTCAAATTCACCGAAACTCTGGTAGAATAGAGTCGTTATACAGAACATCAAAAAAACAGGATCCAAATTATGCAAAAACGAGTACTCTCAGGAATGAGGCCAACTGGTCGGTTACATTTAGGAAACTATTTGGGCGCAGCCAAAGGTATGTTGGAGCTGCAAAACAATCCAGAATACGAGACTTTTTTTACGGTTGTGGATGTTCATGCAACTACAACTCCATATGACGCGGCAACTTTACAACAGAGTGCCCGCGATGTTTTTATTGATTATTTATCTATTGGGCTTGATCCTAAAAAGAGTGCAATTAATATTCAATCTGATTTGGCTGACTTAATTACTCAGCTTTCGTTTTATTTTTCTTCTGTTGAATCAGTTGCCAGAATGCAGGATTTGCCAACATTTAAGGATAAAGTAAGACAACACCCTCAGAATGTCACTATGGCATTGTTAAACTATCCACTACTGATGGCGGCAGATATCTTGATTTACAAGGCAAGTTTGGTTCCGGTGGGAATTGATCAGGAACCTCATTTAGAAGTTGCCCGAGAAATTGCACGCAAAATGAATGATCGATACGGCATGGACTTTCCAGAACCAAAACGTTTTGCAACTAAAGCAGAGTATGTGCCGTCTTTATTAGGTGAAGGCAAGATGAGTAAATCAGTCGAAGGTTCTTCTATTGAACTAGGAGATGATCTTGACACCATTGTGAAAAAACTGAGCAAAGCTCCAACAGATGCAGGTCAGGGAGAGGCTTTACCAAAGTCAGGTGGAGTTGCTAACTTGCTACAATTTGTGGAGATATTTCAGGGTGAAAAACGTCGCAAGGAATATGAGTCTGCATACGTTGGCGGGAGCGGAATTAGATATGGTGACTTAAAAAAAGAGCTCGCAGAAGCGATTTTCAAAGAGTTGCAGCCAATTCAAGCAAAACGAGCACAATTAGAGTTAGATGTTGAGTATGTTGATCGCATGATCCGTGAAGGTGAGCGAAAATCTCGTGCAGTTGCAGAAGCAACTGTTGCAGAAGTCAGAAAAAAAATGGGATTACGACAAATTTACTAAGGAACTTTTTATGGATACAATTCAATACGACGACTTTGCAAAACTTGATTTGAGAGTTGCAAAAGTTGTTGCAGCTGAAGAAATTGAAGGTGCAGATAAATTACTCAAACTAACGTTAGATGTTGGTGAGTTGGGTGAAAGAATTGTTGCTTCTGGTATTAAACAGTGGTACAAACCTGAAGATTTAATTGGAAAAACAGTCGTTTATTTGGCAAATTTAGCACCAAGAACATTGCGAGGTGTTGAGAGCCAAGGTATGATCATCGCTGCTGGAGGTGAGGAGGCAATTCTTTTGACTCCAGAAAGTGAGTGTCAACCTGGAACTGTGGTTCGATAATTGTACGTGTTACAATACTTTTTTAAAATTAAAAACAAAAAATAATTAAGGGCGCATATGGCTGAAAATAAAAAACCTGCAGAAAAGTCTACACAAAAAGTGAGTGAAAAAGTTGCTGAAAAACCGGAAGTATCATCGGGAGAAAGCAAGCATGCGCAGAATCAAACACAGGTGCCTGGAGTTAAAAAAGTCACAGTAAAATCTTTTACTATTGATGTTTCTCCAAAAAACTTGATGAATAAGGCAATTCTATATATTTTGCTTGGTTTATTGTTTTTACCTTTCTTATTTTCGCTTTTTACCTCAGATGTAGATAAAGACATCTCGATGACTACCTTAATTAGAGATATTCGCGAAGAAAAAATTGCCAGTGTTAAAGTTGCGGGCGATGAACTGAGAGTTACTTACAAAGATGGTGCAGAAAAAATTTCACTCAAAGAAGAAGGCCAGGATTTAGTAAGTATTTTGCAAGCTGCAGATATTGATTTAGCAGCAACTGACTTAGAAGTGAAGAGTGTTTCTTTTGGCGAGTTACTTTGGGAACTTCTGTTAACATTTTTACCAGTCATTTTGATGATTGCTGTCTTTTTGTTTATTTTTAGAGGTGCAAAAGGTGGTCCAGATATTATGGGAATTGGTAAGAGTAAAGCCAAACTTTTTGTCAAAGGAAAACAAAATACTAAATTTGCTGATGTTGGTGGAATGGACGAAGCCAAAAAAGAGCTTGAAGAAGTTGTCGACTTTTTAAAGAACCCTAAGAAATATAAAAAAGTTGGCGCTAGAACTCCAAAAGGTGTGTTACTTGTTGGTCCAGCGGGGACAGGTAAAACATTGTTAGCTCGTGCTGTTGCAGGTGAAGCAAATGTGCAATTTTTATCTATCGCAGGTTCTGAATTTATGGAAATGTTAGTTGGAGTTGGAGCTTCAAGAGTGCGTGATTTATTTGTTACTGCAAAAAAACTTGCTCCATCAATAATTTTTATTGATGAAATTGATGCGATTGGTCGTGCTCGTGGTCGTGGCAGTATGAGTGGCGGCCATGACGAACGTGAGCAAACTTTGAATCAAATTTTGGTTGAGATGGATGGCTTTTCACAAAATGACAATGTGATGGTCATGGCCGCCACCAACCGTGGTGACATGCTTGATCCAGCATTGATTCGTCCAGGAAGATTTGATCGTCGCGTTATGGTTAACCTTCCAGATTTAGAAGAAAGAAAGTTTATTCTTAAAATTCATGCAAAAGGTAAGCCATTTGTCAAAAACCTAGATTGGGAAAAAGTTGCCAAACGAACAGTTGGTTTTTCTGGTGCGGATATTGAAAATATGCTCAATGAAGCAGCAATCTCTGTTGCTCGTGAAGCTCGTGAAGAAGTCACCCAAGAAGATATTGAAGAGGCAGCTCTGAAAGTGAAACTTGGCCCAAGTAAAAAACGTTTGCAAGATGAGTTAGAAAAAGAGATGACTGCATATCATGAAATGGGTCATGCTATTGTTGCTCATGTTTCTCCACATGCAGATCCGGTTCATAGAGTTTCGATTATTTCTCGTGGTCGGGCTCTTGGTTTTACCCTCACTCCGCCAGAAAAAGATAAATTGCAAACTACAAAATCAGAATTGATTGATGACATCGCTGTTTTACTTGGTGGAAGAACTGCAGAAAAGCAAGTTTTCAACGAACTGACTGCCGGTGCAAGTAGTGATATTCAAAAAGCAACTCAGGTTGCCCGAGCTATGGTCATGGACTATGGTATGAGTGAGTTAGGTCCGATGAATTTCCATTTTGATGTTGATCAGTCCTACGATTCTTTCTATGGTGATTACTCTAAGTTATCAGAAAAGTTACAAGAAAAAGTTGATGTTGAGATCCAAAACTTTATTGCAGAAGGACAAAAACGTGCTGAGGCTATTTTGGCAGAACACGCAAAAGAGTTAAAGAAACTTTCAGAAAAATTAATTGAGATTGAGTCGATTGATGGTGATGAGTTCGAGAAACTAATGGGTTTCAAAAAAGCAAAACATACCAACAAGGCATAAATGGAAGAGTATAAAACGCTAGAAAAATTTGTCATTCTTGATGGCCACGCCATAATTTACAGAGCGTATCATGCATTCAAAGATTTGAGTGATCCAACCGGCCAGCCAATTAATGCAGTCTACGGTTTTGCCAGAATTTTGCTGAAAGTAATTAATGACTACGATCCAAAGTATATCGCTGTCGCTTTTGATCACAAGAATGGTAAATCAAAACGGGTTGCTGACTTTGAAAAATATAAGGCACAGCGTCCGCCAATGCCTGACGATTTGATTTCCCAAGTTGCGATCATCAAAGACTTAGTTGCCGCATTTAATATTCCACAGTTTGAAATTGATGGTTTTGAGGCAGACGATTTGCTTGGAACCATTGCTGATGAAGTAAAAAAGCAGAAAAGTGTTCAGACAATTATTGTTACTGGTGATAAAGATATTTTGCAGTTAGTTGATGATAATAAGACTCATGTGTTTATTCCGGGGAGAGGTAGATTTAGTAAAGACAGAGAATACGATGAAGCTGGTGTTTTGCAACGACTTGGAGTAACTCCAGCACAAGTTCCTGATTTAAAAGCACTCATGGGTGACCCTTCTGACAATATTCCTGGAGTAAAAGGTGTTGGTGAGAAGACCGCCACAAAATTAATTCAAGAATTCAAAACTTTAGAAAATGTCTATAAAACTGTTGAAACCCAATCTGCTGAAGAACCAGTTATCACCGGTGCAGTGCTTAAAAAATTGGTAGCTGATAAAGATATGGCATTCCTCAGTAAAAAGTTGGCTACAATTCTGCATGATGCCCCTGTTGATTTTGAGTTAGAAAAATGTGTTACAAAAAACTATGATAAAGATAGAGTGTCTGAACTTTTTGAAAAATATAGCTTCAATTCGTTAAAAGGTTTATTACCAAAAGACGAGTTTGAAGAAGCGGTGCAGGACGCATTATTTTAGAAGTGCGTAAGTCATGTCTACACTGCAAGCAGTTGTGGAAAAAATATGAAACAAATAAAAAACTTAAAAGTTGCGTTAGTTCATGACTACCTTCGAGAGTATGGTGGTGCAGAGCGAGTTGTTGAAGCTCTGCATGAAGTTTTTCCAGATGCTCCTTTGTATGTTTCTTTCACTGATTTTAGTGTGACCGGAATTCATGCGCAAAAATTCGCTGGTTGGGATATTAGAGAAAGTTGGCTGACAAAAATTCCTTTTTACAAAAAATTATTTTCTCCGTTGCGAATTTTTGCACCAAATTATTTTTCATCTTTTGATTTGAGTGACTATGACGTAGTAATTTCTTCTACAAATGCGTATTTTTCAAAGGCGGTGAAAGTTGGAAAAGCACTCCATATCAGTTATTGTCACACTCCAGCTCGTTCATTGTATGGGTACACAACCATGACCGATTGGAAGAGTAATCCAATTATCAGGGTTGGTGGAACGATAATTAATTATTTTTTACGAATTAAGGATGTGCAAGTTGCTCAAAACAATGTTGATTTCTTTATTGCTAATTCACAAGAAACAAAAAGAAGAATTCAAAAATTTTATCGATTAGATTCTACTGTGATTTATCCGCCTATTGAAGTTGAAAAAGGAAGAACGTTCTCAAAGATCTCGCAACTGCCAGAAAAAGATGGATACTTTTTAGTTGTAGGCAGAATCGCAGCAAGCAAGCATGTCGACCTAGCCGTACAAACAGCAACAGAATTAGGGCTCAACTTGAAAGTTGTTGGTTCTGGAAAGGGCTTGGAATACCTAAAATCTATCGCTAGCAATACTGTCGAATTTTTGGATAGTGTTGATGATAAGACGCTGTTTGACCTTTACGAAAACGCTACTGCACTTTTATATCCCGCTGAAGATGAAGACTTTGGTATGGTACCTATTGAAGCAATGGGTCACGGAATACCAGTGGTAGCACACAGATCTGGTGGACCACTCGAAACTATCAAAGAGGGTGAGAATGGTTACTTTTTTGATGAGTTTACAGTCGCCAGTTTGAGTACAGCAATCAAAAAAATTCAAACTACAAAATGGAACAAGCAAAAAATGTATGAATTTGCTTTAGGTTTTAGTAAAGAGAGATTCAAAAAAGAGATCACCACTTTTGTAGAAAAAGCCGTAAATCAGAAGTAATCATATACAAATGGTATAATCCACTAAAATTCTATTTTAAATGGATAGAAAGAGAGGGAGTATGCAAAGAGCACTAGGAAAAGGACCAGAAGAATTAAAAGGTCAGCAGCAAACTGCTCCAGCAGATGTTTTGACGGTTAACGGTGTCTTACTTGATGCAGTACAAGGAGTTCCAAAAACCCCGGAACAAAAAGCAGAAGCAATTTTATTTGTTATGGACAAGTTTACTGTGCAAGAGTGGAAGACTCTGATTTTTTATATGCAGGAAGCACCAGCTAGGATGTATGGTCCAAGAGCTGTCCACCTACTAGAAACACTTGCACGAGTTTGGGGAGATAAAAAAGATATTGGCAGACTCGTAGATCTTTATTTTGCAAAAGAAAAAGTTGTTGCTACTAGAGCTGCAATTTGCGATGCGTTGAGAAAGGAAGCAAAATTAGGTTCTAATCTAGAGAGGACTCGAGATTTATTTTTTGCAATTGCTAGTGACCAAAGCGATTGGGTAAACTACATTTTTGAGAATTGGGACACCTATTCATACCAAGCATATTTGCTAGTGAAACAAGGATAACTACTTCTTCTGCAACGTCACGAACCCAACAGTATTAGTTGGCATGAAGAGGTTTACTTTTAATCTAGCTTCAGTAGTTGCCACATTTTCAGTCAAGACTTGTCCAGTGTTCAACTCTTTTTTAATTGTGTAACTTCCTGGAGTAATTTCTTCAAATAAGATTGGAACATTTTCGCTGTGCTGTGATTTTGAATCAAAGTTAGCCAAGACAACTTCAATATTTCCTGTCGTGCTATTTTTTGCTGCCAGTGCTTTTACCCAGCTACCTTTTCCAAGTAACTGCACTCTTTGATCAGAAATTCGGTCCAACATTTTTAAGGCAAAATATCTTGGTTTGGCTTTTGCACCAAAATCATTATGAGTGAAAAGTCCCCAGCGTCCCCAGTATTCTTTTCCTTCAGGACTTTTGCCATCTTGAATTTCAAAAGCAAATGCTCGTTCTACAACTCCAGTCATTTCAATAGCCCCAGCTACTGTGTGAGCTGCTGAGTAGCCTGTATCGTAGCCAGTATTTACTTCACTGTCATGTCCCCATTCTGTAATGTGAAACTCAAGTTGGTCTTCGTATTGAGGGTATTTTTGAACTAAGGTTCTAATTGCTAACATATCATCTTTATACGCGTCTAAATTATTTGAGTATCGATGCCAAGAAATGAAATCAAGTTTTAGATTGTTTTCGTAGGCAAATTTAATAAGAGCCTCTGCCCAGTTTTTATAAAATCCTGTTGTTGCTGGTCCACCAAGTTTAAATGGTTTTGCTCCGGAGACATTTCGGGCTGCGACTGCTGCTGAGCGATATAAATCTAAGTAGCTTTTGTCGCCATAGTATTTCCACCCGCCAAATAAATCTGGTTCATTCCAAACTTCGTAATATACGTCAGAAATACCGCGAGTTCCACTTACATGCTGAATTGTTTTTTGGACCACTGTTTGCCAATTTCCGTAGTTGTTAGGCTTACCAACTAAATCTCCACCACT
The DNA here is from genome assembly GCA_964509285.1 of uncultured Pseudomonadales bacterium. GTDB lineage: Bacteria > Patescibacteriota > Microgenomatia > UBA1400 > PJMF01 > VFLK01. Next base: position 1,893 of record CAZDWQ010000012.1, on the reverse strand, counting down.
AGTAAATTGAGTTGGCATATATGAAAGTGCAATGTATGGCTTAGCTCCGGTGGCAGTTATATCATTCAAAACCAAGTCGAGTTTAGAGAAGTCATAGGCGTAATTACCATCAGATCCACTCACCACATCATAAAAGTCGTAGATATGATCTATGCGAATATACTCAGGATTTAATGCTTTAACAGCACTGGTGAGGCCACCTATTCGCCATTCATGATCTTCACCACCTTGTGCCAAGTTTCTCCATGGTTTTTTATAGTTACCAAGAACTTTTGAAGTGTATACATGAATATTGGCGTTTTCTCCAGCTGCTTTTCCAAAAAATTCCCTGATCACGCCAATCTGACTTGCTCCAACTATTGCTCCTACGAGCAAGAGAATAAAAAGAATAAATTGTGTAATGAGTTTAGCTTTTTTGGTTTTGTGCTGGTACATACTACTTAGTTTATCAGTAATGTGCTTTAAAAGTCATCCGCAGGTTAGTAGTAATTATAGTTGACAACTTAGCACACTCTAGATATGATTGCTAATGAAGGCAGTGCAAAAGATTACTGTAAAAATATGATAGATTTAACCGCCCGCCAAGTACAAATTCTTCGTGCCGTGATTGAAGAATTTATTTCAACTGCAGAACCAGTTGGTTCTGAAACAGTTGACAAAAAATACTCGATCGGTGTTTCTCCTGCAACAATTCGTAATGAGATGTCTCAGTTAACAAAACAAGGATATCTGACTAAAAGTCATAGCAGTGCTGGTCGTGTGCCAACTCCAGTTGCCATGAAGTTATATGTTAATGAATTAATGAAAGAGCGAGAGCTTTCTGTAGCAGATGAAGTTTCAGCTAAAGAAAAAATTTGGAATAGTCGTGACAAACTTGATCAAATGTTATTTCAAATAACCAAGGTTTTAGCAGATAAATCGAATGCATTGGCAATTACTTTATCGGACGAATTCCACTTGTATCATTCTGGATATGCAAACCTATTACAGATGCCTGAATTTTATGATATTAAAGTGATGCGTCATGTGTTGCAATTGATTGAGGAAGAAAAACTGTTAGAAGAAATTTTTGATTCAAGCACTAACGAGAACTTGGTTCAAGTTGTGTATGGTTCTGAGCTCGGGAATAAAAATTTGAATCCTATTGGTATTATTCATATGAGTTTTGAAGTTGAGGGGCAGTTGGTTCATATAATGCTGCTTGGTTCGAGCAGATTCGATTATGCGTATATTATCCCAATGATGAGATATGTTCGTAATTTAATTAAGGAAATAGTTGAGTAGATATACGGTTTATGAAGGATAGTAAAAATCAAAAACAAGCCCAAGAAAATCAGCAATCTGTGAGTGAAAATTCAGAAGGAATTGAAGAACTAGAAACAAAATTAGTTGAGCTCTCAGAACAGTTGCTCGCGGTTTCAGGCGAGCTTGTAGAAGCAAAGAGACGAGAACAGTTGGCTTTAGCTGATTACCAAAACTTAGTGCGACGAACAAATGAAGAACGGGGACGTGTTGCTCGCCTAGCGGCTCGCAACTTCGTTGATGGTATATTGCAACCTTTGAGCCATCTCACTTTGGCAAGCCAACAATTAAATGATGCGGGTTTGAATATGGTTATCACCCAGCTATGGCAAAGTTTAGAAGAAAATGGTCTGAAGAAAATTGAAGCTTTGGGTAAAGATTTTGATGTAAACACTATGGAAGCCGTGGAAAAAGGTGAACACGGCAAAAAAGTGCTTAAAATTGTTCGTGATGGGTATGTTTTAAATGACGAAGTTATCCAGCACGCAAAAGTAATTTTGGACTAATTTCACTAAAAAATTTGAGAAAAACCTCAACCAAAATGAACTACAAAAAATTCACAATTAGCAGTCTCCAGGTTAAATTGCTACT
>CAZDWQ010000011.1:0-30224 GCA_964509285.1 uncultured Pseudomonadales bacterium | reverse complement strand
TCAATTACAAAGTACTAAATTACAAAAGTGGTGCACTTCAACTGCGAATTGAGGGCAAACCAAAAGATTGGTCAGATAGTCCCATATAATATCATTTTTACTCACATAAGTCGAGAGCAATTTTGAAAGCAGTTTTAGTTAATTTTTTTAACTGAATACTCGCCAGTACCCCAATCAGTTACTTCATAGCCTTTTTCTAATAAAAGGTCGCGAAGTCTGTCGGATTCCGCATAGTTTTTGTTCTTACGAGCAGAAATTCTTTGCTCTAGTAAGTCACTAATTTCTTGAGGTAACTCATGTTCTTGGCTCAATTCATCTGCCGACACAGAGCTATCAAATTTATCAAAACTTTTTAAACCTAATCCTAAGACTTTATCGAATTGTAACAGGAGTGCCCGCTTATCATCTGGCAGAATAGTGAGGTCTTTTATAACCGCCCACAAAGTTCCCACCGCTTGAGCAGTATTCAAATTATTTGCAATTTCCCCAAAGAATTGCTTCTCTTGTTCTAAAGCCTGCTTCTTTGAAAGTTCTCTTGTTTCTTCTGAAGCATCTTGAGATTTTTCCTTCGAGCTACTTGAATTTAAATCTACAAACTGTTTGAGTAATCTTTCATAACTTTTCTGCGCGCCAGCCAAATTATCCCAGGTAAAATTCATTTCTGATTGATAGTGAGCAGTCAAAAATAGCAATCTGAGTGCTAGCGGTTTAAAGCCATGTTTCAAAACATCATCAATGGTATAGAAATTACCCAATGATTTACTCATTTTTTCACCGTTAATCTTCAAAAAGTTATGATGCACCCAATATCTTACAAAAGGCTGTTTGCCAGTGGTTGCCTCTGCCTGAGCAATCTCGTTTGTGTGGTGCACTGGAATATGATCGATACCACCCGTGTGAATATCAAACTGCTCACCTAAATACTTCATAGCCATTGCACTACACTCAATATGCCAACCTGGGAAACTTCGCTCATTCCAAGGACTTGGCCACACCATTGCCCTGTTTTCTCCTGGTCGCTCAAATTTCCACAACGCAAAATCTGATGAATTCTTTTTTCCTTCAACTGCGCCAATTCTGGCACCTTCTTCTTGATCTTCTAAATGTAATCCCGCCATTTTTCCATACTCTGGGAACTTACTGGTATCAAAATATACGCCATCACCTTCAATAATATAAGTAAAGCCTTTTTTTTCGAGCTCGACCACCATAGCTAACTGTTCCTCAATATGTTCCGTTGCCCGGCAACTTACATCCGGCCTGAGGTTGCCCATCAAGTCCATACTTCTAAAAAAATAATCTTCAAATTCATGAGCAATGTCCCACACACTTTTGCCGTATTTTTTAGCGCCTTTTTCGAGTTTATCTTCTCCGGTATCGGCGTCTGAAGCCAAGTGACCAACATCTGTCACATTCTGCACAAATGTCACTTCATATGGCTCTAATCCTAACTCCTGATTTGCATACCGCAAAGCACGAATTAACACATCATCCATGGTATATTTTCTTAAGTGACCCAAATGAGTGTAGTCGTACACAGTAAATCCACAGGCATATAAACCTACTTTTTTGCCATGTATCGGTTCAAATTGAGTAATCTTTTTATCCAGTGTGCTATATAATTTCAGTTGCATATCATCTTTCTCTGATATTGTATCGTACTTTTCGAGAGATTTACTTCCTATTCGCCTTGGGTATTATTTAATGTGGTTCTATCTTGCTTTAGTTTTGATAACACATTTTGCTTTTTCGTTTTTCCACCACCAGGACCAACTGCACCCTTCTTTGGACCACTTGGCATCTCAAAAGTTTGAGCACTCTTTTCTGCTTCCATCTGTTTTTTTCGTTGCTCTTGTTCTTCTTGGATACGCTTTTTCTGCATTTTTTCTTCAAACATTTTCCTGGCAACCATCTGCTGCTCTTGATCAAGTTGCTGATACCTACTATGAAGCTGTTTTGCCTGAGCTTCCTGTTGAGGATCAAGCTTGTTTGGATTTACTCCCAACCAGGTATTTAAACTAAAAAATTCTTTTATTCCTTTGAAAATATCAGAAATACCACGCTTCGCTTCTTCCTGAATAGTATCTACCTCACGAGGCTGAACGACAGGACCTGTACTAGCACCTGGAGTTACACCTCCCGCCCCCGCTTCTGTTCCTGGCTTAACCCCGGCTTGTCCCATCATTTGCTGAGCTTGGGCTATTTGTGCCGGAGTCATCTGGCCAGCACCAGGCAAACTACTCGCACTACCAAAATTACTACCACCCCCACTACTTTGAGAGTTCCCCATCATCTTAGCAACGTGTTCAGAAATTTCTCCGCCTGGAGGACTCATTCCTCCCATACCTGGAGCACCACCGGGAGCAGGCATACTTTTCCTTTTCTTAAATTTTTGTATGATCTATTTGAAGAATCTCAAATCCCTCGTCTGCCGATTGTTTTTCTTCCTGTTGAATCTTCTTTTCTTCATCTTGTTGCGCTCTGGCAACATTTGCAACTCCATTACTCATTTCATCAGCTAGCACTTGGCGTTGCTCTTCAATTTTTTGATCATCTATTATTTTCTGAGCTGCTTGTTTTTGCTCAAAATCAATTCGCCTTCTTTCGAGCTCTTCTGCTGCAATCTCTTCTGGAGTTGGACCTGTTTTTTCTGGCACAGTAGGATCACTTCCCGCTTTTGGACCACCCTTACCTCCATCAATCTCACTTAAAAGTTGCTCTAAAACATCAAGAGGGTTTTTCTGAGTACCGCTATTCTGAGCGCCACCATTTTGTGCTGGTTGGCTGGCCGGTTGTGTAGCTGGTTCATCAACTGGTAATACAGGAAGTTGGTTGGCAGGTTGAGCGATTGGCTCGTCCACTGCCGACACAGGAGACTGTCCAACAACTTGAGTAGCCCCTTGGTCATCTGTCTGACTTATTGTTTGATTAGAATCATCCACCATATACTTACAAGATACTAGATAAGTACCTAAATAATCAAGTAGGACTACAAATTTTATAGCTTAAAATTGTGACTACACCACCCGAACTTGCCTCTTAATGGTTTTTCTTTTCTCACTTACTTTTCGCAACTTTCTCATGGCTCCAGCGGTAGCATCAACAATAGCTGCGTACATATCTGCTGCATGCTTTTTAACTATAATATCTTTTCCAGGAACAGAAATGTGGTACGTTACCATATTTGCGTATATATCAGATTTTTTCTTAGCAACATTTTCAAGGTAAATACGAACCTGTGAAACCCCTTTTTCTAATTTTTTTAGTTTTTCAGCCTGATCTTGGGCAAAAATTCTAATAGCTTGAGTTACTTTCATTTTTTTTGACTCAACTATTACAGTCATAGAGCGCCTTTCTTCAAGTTGTTACTACAATGACAAAGTCTGTAAATCAAAAACAAAAAAACACCAAGGCTCTTATTTCAAGAACTTTTGGTGTCGTGCCATTTGATGAGACTGCATCATCTATTAGTAACTATACCACAAATCTCTATAATTTTCTTCTTCCCTCAAGAGCTCGAGACAAAGTAACTCCATCCGCGTATTCAATATCTGCTCCAATAGGCAAACCATGACCAATCCGGGTAATTGTAAGCGAATCTGAATCAACACCACTATGGTTTGCCAAAAACTCACTGATGTACAGGGCTGTTGCCTCACCTTCCATCGTAGGGTTCGTAGCGATAATCAGCTCACTTACCCCTTCTAATCGATTAGCAATGTCGTGCAAAAATAATTGGTCAGGGCCAATATTGTTCAACGGAGCAATACTCCCATGCAATACATGATATTTTCCTTTAAATGAGTTTGACTTCTCTAAAGCAATTACATCTAGTGGCTGTTCTACAACACACAATGAATCAGCTTCTCTGTTTGGGTCACTACAAAGACTACAATGGTTAATTTCACTTACGTTGTGGCACTCTTCACAGAGCACCGTATTTTTCTTTAGTGCCATAAGCTTCTCAGCAAAATCTTCAAGTTCGTGATCTGGATTGTGGAGAAGGTAAAAAACCAAGCGCTGGGCAGATTTTGGTCCAACTCCAGGTAATTTCTCAAACTTCTCAATCAAATTCTGGATGGCTCTTGGTAATTTCATCACCCCATCCTACAAATGTTTTGAACGCAAAGCAAGTAAGGAAAGCATAAAACAAAATGACTTTACGAATTGACAGTCGCGCTCAACTATCTTATAATATATTTTTGATGACGCAGGCAGATAATTTGAGCCAACAAGATTTACAAAGAGAACAAGAAAACTCTGATGCTATTTTGTTTTTCAAAAAACTCATTGCTCTGCAAATTGAAGATCCCCAACTTTTTTTACTCCAGACAGCAAAACCTGAAGAACTCCACAAAATTCAGGAAAAACTTCAGACCATATCCACAACTCAACTACTTGAGTTATACGGTAATAATCAAGAATTTCAAACATTTTTAATCCAAATTGTGTTCTTACAACGTGAGGATAAACTGTACCGCGAAGGTACAGGAAGAAAAAGTATTCAGGCCACTTGGAGTGATAAACTTATGAGTTTAGTCGGCTCTCTTGATGGCACCCAAATATTGTCTGGAATCCTTAACCACCAAGGTGACCTAGTAAGAACAAAGGCAGATGACCACTACAAGGCAGCAGAGTCAGCAGAAGTTAGGGCTATACATGCTGAATACCTTGATGGTTATGAGCCATCAATTGCAAAAGTGTTAGCCGAGGTTGCTGATGTCGTATACAACCTCACTCAGCTTTTACTCCTAGACCCTGATCCTGATACTAGAGAAAAATATGAGAAGTATTTAGCACAAACAGATGAAATCTATGGCGTACCAAGAGCAAGCATGCTTGCTTTATCAGTAGCTAAATATCACCACCGCATGTACTTCTCTAAAAATGGAAAAAATGCGCATCAATCTGAAGATAGATTAATTCTTCAGGTGCTTAGTAAACATTTTCCACATCTCTTAAGTGACGCTGATGTCGCCAAAAAAACTGTTAATGATTCCTTTAAACATTTTGATAAAATTTTCGAGAAACTTCAAGGCATACTCGTAAAAAAATTCATCAAAGAATACGATCATCTCGATCAGGGATCTCAACGTATACTGGAAAAAACTATTGATAATAGTATGAAAATGCTCCAGCTACTCTCTCAAGAGTTTTCTTTAAAACAAGTACTTATTGCCATGCTCTCTGCAGAGGAAGAAGATTACTAAAGCCCGATCTTCTTCGAAGTAATTTCCCAAATATCCTTCTCTACTTCATCAATGGTTTTGGCGGCATCAATGATTTGCCATCTTCCACTTTTGTCTTCTTTTGCTAACTCTAAATAAGCTGTTCTTACTTTGTTATGAAAATCTGTTGCTTCCATGTCAAGGCGGTTCATAGCCCCAGCAGACTCTCTTCTCTTTAAACCAGTTTCAACCTCAACATCAAGCAAAAGTGTTAGGTTTGGATACGTATTTTTGGTTGAAATATCATTCAGTTGCTCAATCAAATCTTTCCCGAAACCTCTCACCATTCCTTGGTACACAACAGAGCTGTCACGAGAACGATCAATAATCACAACCTTACCCGCTTCCATAGATGGCAAGACAATCTCACGATAAATTTGCGCACGAGCAGCTTGAAATAACAAAACCTCTGTTGTAAAAGCAATTCCTACATTTTTAGCAGACAAAACCACTTCACGAATTTGCTCTGAGATAACTGTTCCACCTGGCTCACGGAGTACAACTACGTCTTTTCCTGCTTTCGTGAGCGTGTCTCGAAGTCGGACTATTTGAGTAGTTTTACCACCACCCTCACCACCTTCAAGTGTAATCAAGTATCCGTTATCTGTTCCCATATTTATTTTCCTTTTCTAATTTTGTTTTTCTCAACTCCCTTATTTATAACACTTTTATATCCTAATTTGGCAATCGGTGATTTGGTCGCAAAATTGCAGGAGTTTGCGGAGTACGTGCAACCTTAAAATCAACATATAACTGAGATTCTAACATTTCTAGCGCTTTTTGAGGACTTAAGCCCACAGAATTAAAGTTCATGAAACTGTAAATAAAGATTTTGTATGGTCTGTAATGTTCTGGCTTTAACCCGGTATGTTCGACATTTGGATCAATGTATTTGAGAATAAAATCTCTAATCAACCGCATTGCTTTTCTATAATGAGCAAAATATGCAATTTTTTCATCTCGATCCATTTTTCTATTAAAAGCACGTTCAAAAACTGGGTTGCCCTGCAATAATTCTTTTACATAATTTCCATTATTTTTAGGGAACGTATACTCGTGCAAGACCTGATTTGGACTCACCGGGTACTTCATATGAATCAAGTATGATATCCACAGTGTCCAGAGGTATTGTAAATCTTTTTCTAGAGTTTTTTTACTAAGATTACCACTCACCTCACGGAGTAATTCAATGGCACGTGAACCTCTTGCCTGGCCATTAGCTGTCGCCAACGCCATTTGATGATCAATATCGCCTCCAATTGATCGCACTATGTGATCAACACAAGCCAAAAAGAAACCAGCATCAATTGTTTCTCCCTTTTCTGATTTGAAGTCATACCCCTTCAAACCCTCAAGCTCTCTAAGTTCTGAAACTTCTTCAATCTCACCCAATAACAAAACAGTTAAAATATCTAATTTTGTATCTGTTTCAAAAAGTGGTGGGCGTTCCTTTTGCCATCTCAGTACGTCTTCGATGAACTGACGAAGCTGTATCAATGATTTTCTGGTACTCTTAATTCTGTCTGAAACCTCTGAAGATGTCTCAAGTGCCTTTGCAATCTCCATCTTCCACGAATATGAATTTCCTGCTTCTGATAATCTTGCTAGTTTCATGTGTTATTTTCTAAATTTCCAATAGACAATAAAAACCACTAAACCACAATATGTTGTAGTTTAACAACTAGATATATCTATATCATGTGTTTTTAAAACCTATTGAAGTATTGAGTTCTAAACCCATTTGAAGGCAAAATTTACGTCTTTGAACAAAAAAAATATGAAATAAAATTGCTATAAATTGGTCATTGCTATGGTAAATTATGAAATCAAAAAAAGTTATCTACGACCGGTTGAACCAAATCCACCGCGGTCTTTGGTTGTTGGATCTTTTATATCAAAATCCTCAACTACCTGTAACTGAACTGGTTCGCGGTGCATTACAATTAATTGCACAATCCGCTCGCCTTTTTCAACAGTCACTGCCGTATCTGTAAAATTATAAAGTGCTGCTAAATATTCATCATTAGGACCTCGATAATCGTAGTCTCCTACTCCGATACCATTTGCTAACATTAGACCTCGCTTGTGCAAACTACTACGAGCAGATAATAACGCCCAGTGGTTCTCAGGCAATTGTAATGCTACATTCAACGGCACATATCCTACTGTGTGAGCAGGAATAACTACCTCAGCCCGAGCATACAGATCCAGAGCAGCGGCACCAGGAGTTTTATATTCTGGTTTTGGCAACGTTGTGTCAAACTGCTTGTAAACAACTTTAATTGATTTATTCACTTTTGACCACCTTATAATGAAACACTTTTGTTTGGTCAGATAAATCTAAAACTTCTGACAGGTGTAATTTTGTGAGGGCTTCATCTGAAAATAATTTAACTCCTGACCCAAAAACAATCGGCTCAACTGTTAAAAACAATTCATCTACAAGTCCTGCCTGCATGAATTGAGTGTATACACTTGACCCACCAGCCAGCACCACTTGAGTAACATTTTGCTTTTCTAACTTTTCTAAAACTTCTTGAATAGTACCACTCTCTGCACGGACATCTTTTGGATCATATTGAGAATACGTTTTCGACCGACTCAAAACAATTACTGTTCGCCCAGAAAATGGCAAGTGCTTTGGCTGAATTGTCTCAAAAGTAGTCGCCCCCATGATCACAACACCAATTTCTTTAGTTTTCTGCACAAAAAATCTAGTGTCTTCTCTACTAGTCCACGCCAATGAAGATTGCTCTTTACTTTGAGCAATAAAACCGTCTGCTGTTACTGAAGCAACTAAAATGACTTTCATATCAAATTATCCTAACATAGGAACTCCAGTAGTAACAGCTCCTAGTCAGATTCCAATATGATGTAGTAGGATTGGTGAGAAATGAAAAATGGTAAAAAAATAGTTGCAAGTTACGCTGAAGTTCCCAGGCTCAGCAAAAAATATCGCAAACAAAAGAAGAAAATTGTTTTGACATCAGGCTCTTTTGATATGTTGCATATCGGCCACTGCCGTTACCTCTGTGAAGCAAAAAAATATGGTGACGTTTTGTTTGTTGGTGTTGATAGTGATGAAAAAATCCGCACTAGAAAAGGACCGGACCGTCCAGTTGTACCAGAAGATGAACGTATGGAAATGTTAACATATGTCGCTGACGTTGACCATGTTGTTCTCAAAAAATTATCTGAACCAAAATGGGAACTGATCAAACTTATTCGGCCAGATGTCTTAATTGCTACTGCGGATACATATACTCCAGCAGAGAAAAAACAGTTGTTGGAATTTTGCGGAAAAGTAGTGGTATTAAGAAGAAAAGCGACAACTTCTACGAGTGCAAAAATTCGTTTAGTTCAGATTGGAGCCGAAAAGCGTGTTACAAAAACAATCTCTAATCGACTCATACAAACTATCGAACAAATTTTGGAGGAACTCAAAGATGAAACCTAAAATTATTGTCTATCTTCCTGTAATTCATGCTGGGTATTTGCACTTTTTTGAATCATACAAAAATGCAGATATTTTTATCGCAAACGAAAGCCTAATTAAAATGATTGACCAAGAATTTGACTACTTACACAAAGAAATTCGAGCTATTAGTCCCACTCAAGCTGAACTCAGCTTAGCAGCGCTTTTACCTGAAAGAAAAATCAGTTTGCTGGGTGCTAATGACTTACCATTTTTGGACGAACCTAATCAAGAAATTATCTTGCCAAAAGAAGATATTTTTATTTGGCTTGCAAAAAAATACTTAGCAAAAAGCAAAAATTGTTTTGATGACACTTTCTTGAGATGGAATCGAAAAAACACGCTAGAAAAAAAACCTGTGCAAAACAAACAAACTGCAACTAGAGAAGATTTTGGAAGACTACTGCATACTGTAGTTGAAAAAACTCAAAAAACAGCAAAACTAAGTTCTGATTGGTGGCGTCAAGTTGGCAGCATTATTTTTGAAGAGTTTGAAACGAAAAATGCGGTAAAAAAAACACAAAACAAGCAACCAAAAATTATCGCAATCGCTCATAACCAGCACCTGCCAAGTCCATACACTCCATACATTGATTCTGATCCGCGAAACTCCTTTCACAAAGGTGAGAAGATTGATCTCTCTACTGCTATTCATGCCGAGGCTGCCCTTATAGCAGACTGCGCAAAAAAAGGAGTTTCGCTTGAAGGAAAAAGTATGTATGTAAGCACATTCCCTTGTCCGGTGTGCGCAAAACAAGTCGCCGCAAGCGGTATTTCAAAACTGTATTACAGCGATGGCTACGCCATGCTCGATGGAGAGCGAATACTCTCTGATTCTGGAGTTGAGTTAATTAAGGTTAATTGACCCTCAAAACTATTTTCCAGGAGTATGACAAAAGTTAATGTGCCAGTTAAAATTTTCGTATGTGAACCATATAAAATAGCCACCAGCTCTAACATTTAGCCCTCTATATCCAAGCGTCTGCGAAATGTTTTCAGCTGTTCAACTACTCTCAACTATGTGCCTAATATTAGAATTCTTAAAAAATGCTTTTTTCTTTTCTTCTTGTAAGAACGCTACTAAGTCTCTAATATTCATCTCATTCTTCCCTCTCAACTCACCTTCTATTAAAGTAAGCCATTCAGAAACTCCTTCTACCTGTCTTGGAGGCGCTTCATCATAGTTAGATTGAAAACAAACTACTCTTTCATCTGCACCAGTTTTTGGTTCTACCAAATGAGTCTTTAACATACATTTTTCCCTTTCAAAAAATAAACTTGTAAATTGAGTTAGTATACACCCAAAATTGATATAGATATAACTATTAGCAGTAAAACAGGAAGGTCACCCCTTACCGAGTTTAATTCTGACTGGCTCAAACTCAGGGTGTTCTATATCTGGTTGAATAAACTGTACATGCAAATGATTCACTGTCCCCGCAGAATAATTCGTATCGCCAAACCGCATTGCCCAACCACCACCTGGAATTTCGTGTTCCCTCTCTGCCCATTGCATGAGCTCAAGTAGTTCAACTCCTGATTGAGGATCTAACTCTGACAACTTTGTAGCGTGTTCTTTGTAAATCGCTAACAAATGAATCTTTGTATGTTTATATGGCCATTGGTTTTTTGTGAGTATCCAATACTTGCCTTCTTTTAAGATAGGCTGTTTATGATATTTTCGTAAGTTTTCCAGACAAAATGGGCAGTGATCAGCAGTAATTATCTCTTGCATAACTTGCTTTTGTTCGTCTTCACGTGCATTGTCTAAATCTACAAATTGTTGAGTATTTTTTGTGTTCATGGCCTATACCTTAGATTGCAACTGGAATATCCCACATGCCTGGATGAGATTCATATTCCTCGAGTTCAAAATCTTCCACTCTAAAATCGAATAAATCTTTTACTTTTGGATTTATCTTCATGATTGGAAATGGTTTTGATTCACGTTTGAGCAACTCTTTTACATGTTCAATTTGGTCAACATAAATATGCGCATCAGAGAAACTGTGAATATACTCGTACGCTTCATACCCTGTAACCTGAGCAATCATCATTGTTAAGGCTGCATACTGGGCCAAGTTGGCAGGCAAACCAATTGGCGTGTCACTGCTCCTTTGGAGCATATGGAGTGTCAATTTGTTATTGATAATCCTGATGTGAATCCAACCATGACATGGACAAACCACAACTTTTTGCTGTTTGCCTTTTCCACGAATGGTATATTGCGGGATCCATGGGGAAATAAAGTGTGTTCTGAGTTGTGGTTCTTCTTTAATCTGTTCAACAATATTTTTAAATTGATTATATGTTGGGCCTTCTGCCGTTGGAAAATCATGGAAGGCAGCCCCATAACTGCCTGGCCCCATGTCTCCTTCTTCAAGTCCACGCTTCTTACATTTTGCTTCTGTTACCCAAGAGTGCCACCACTTACAACCGTATTTTGATAACTCCTCTTGAGTTCTGGCACCATTGATAAATCCAATGATCTCACCAATTGCTTGACCCCAAATTTTCTTACTAATTTTTCGTTCAGTAATGATTGGAAACCCGTTTGCAAGTTTAAAGTGCAGTGATGCAGGGGCCATGAAAGTTAGGGCATCTACCTCTTGTTGAGATTTCGTGACAATTCCATTGTCTAAAATACTCTGGAGCAAATTTTTATATTGGTTATCTGGAGTTCTGATCTTTTTATACTTTACAACACTCACTGATTTCATAATAACCTCACTTCTTTGCTATCACTTATCATTCTAATCAAAAAAATTGTAACATAAAACGCACAGTAAATAAGGGATCATCTAGAAAAGTTTGTTTTTAGCTATCAAATCTGCCACTGCAGGAACAACTAGACTATCTATTGATTGGTGATTTTTAATTCTCTTTTTTATTTTCGTAGAGGATACTGTTACCTCAACCATTCCTTCGAGAAATAGCATATTCTTTTTTTTCAAGTTTTCATCAAAAGGATATCCCGCACGAGGGTAAATATAGAACTGGTAGTCAGTTAACTTTGGATGTCCTTTGAGAAAGTCATCAAATCTACTCAAGTATTCTGACCCCATCACCCAAGAAAACTCATGCTCGGGATATTTTTCTGAAAAGTATTTCAAAGTATCATAGGTAAAACTAACGTCTTTAAAATGAGCAACTTTTTCATACTTTGAAAAGTCTGGGTATGCCGGAGTGTCCAAAAATGCCTGTATTGTTAAATCGAGCATTTTAACTCGCATGTCATACTGCACAAGCTGTTGTTTTCCATATCTATCTGCCCAAGGATGCTTAAAAACTGGAACAAACCATACCTCGTCAACAATCTTATTCTGTATTAAGGAATCAGCAACAATCTTATGGCCAATGTGTGGTGGGTCAAATGCCCCACCAAATAATGCTATCTTCATTTTGATTTTTTGGCCTGCTTTTTAGCTTTAGTCTTTGCTGCCTTTGCAGGTTTTTTAGCTGCCTTCTCTGCTGAACTTTTTACAATAGCACTTCCTTTTCTACTCTCTAACCATTTTTGTTTTCGCTCTTCTCGTGCTTTTTGGAGAACTTCCCAAGCAGCCTGAGTGATTTTTTCACCTTTTTCAGGTTTTTTCCAACTTGCCCAATTACACTCTGGATATCTTCCACAACCAAAGAAAGGTTTTCCCCATCTGGTATTTTTGATGGTAACCTCACCTTTTTGGCACAAAGGACAAACGACATCTTCGACTACTTCAACAATGTTTTTTGTATACTTGCATTCAGGGAACCTGCTACAACTCTTAAACTTCCCAAACCTTCCTGCACGAATAACAATCTCACCATGTTCCGTAGCACCACAATCTGGACAAGGTTCACCAGTTTTTTCGACAGAGATTTGTGTTCGCTCTGCCTTTTCTGTAACTGACTCGATTTTCTTTTCCAATGGGTTGTAAAAACTACCAACAACATCTTTCCACTTCTTCTTTCCGAGAGAAATCCTATCAAGGTCTTCTTCCATCTCTGCAGTGAACTCGTAATCCATTATTTGATCAAAATATTTAATTAAAAAGTCAGTAACAGTCATGCCGACTGCTGTGGCAAAAAATTTCTTTTGTTCTCGCTCAACATACCCGCGATCAATAATGACAGAAATAATTGATGCGTAGGTACTTGGACGACCAATTCCTCTTTTTTCCAGCTCTTTAATCAAAGATGCGTCATTGTATCTTGCTGGAGGTTGGGTAAATTTCTGTGCCGCGAACATATCAGAAAAATGAATGACCTGGCCTTTTACTAGCTCAGGCAAAATACTATCTTCTCTGTCTGGGAACAACTTCATCCAACCATCAAATTTTAAAATAGAACCAGTAACTTTAATAACTCCATTTTTGACAGAACCGCTTTTTTCTTTTGATGTGAACTCAACATCAACCGCTGTTTGATCGTAAATTGCTGTCTCCATCTGGCTAGCAACAAATCTCTTCCAAATTAAATCATATAACTTTGCGTGCTGCGCAGTAAATCGAGCACTTTTTCCGACAATATCTTTTTCCATTACGTCTATATGAGTAATACGAATAGCTTCATGAGCTTCTTGAGCATTTTTACTTTGTTTTGCAAAATATTTTGGCTGTGCTGGCAAGTATTCTGCACCAAACTGAGTACCAATATACTCACGAGCCATTTCCAAAGCTGACTGAGACAAATTAACCGAGTCAGTTCTATGGTACGTAATCAAACCTTCTTCATATAACTGCTGAGCCAACTGCATTGTTTGTTTACCCGAGTAACCAAAACTTGTTGCAGCTTTTTGTTGTAAAGTTGAGGTGGTAAATGGAGGTAAACTAGAACGGTTTCGTGCTTTTTTTTCAACTAAACCAATAACATAGTCTGCTCCTGGTAAAACTGCTACAACTGGTGTGACGTCAGCTTCTTTTGTAGGTTCAAACTTTTTGTTATTTACCTTACTTACTTGACCAATAAATAGATGTTCTGGCAAATTTTCATCCGCTTTGCCTTCTTTTGAAAACACTTTTCTTTTATCTGCTTTTGTTGATAAAGCAGTTGCAATTTCCCAATACTCTTCTGCCTTAAATTCCTCGATTTCTCGTTCTCTTTCTACTACCAAACGAAGAGCAACTGACTGCACTCTCCCAGCAGACAATCCACGTCTGATTTTTTTCCATAAAACTGGAGAAACTTTATAACCCACTAATCTATCTAGCACTCTGCGAGCTTGTTGTGCATCAACCAGATGCATATTAACAGTAGATGGGTTTTCGATTGCATGTAAAACTGCACCCTTAGTAATTTCATGAAATGTTGCGCGATAAAAATCGGCAGTTGTTTTCTTCTTGCCCTTCACATCTTCGAGCAATGACTGTATATGCCACGCAATTGCCTCACCTTCACGGTCAGGGTCAGTTGCTAAATAGATTTTTTTTGCAGTGGCTGCCGCCTGACGTAGCTTATTTACAACTTTTATCTTATCTTCACTAATCTCGTAGGTTGGTTCAAAATTATGCTCAACATCAACTCCAAGTCCAGTTTTCGGCAGATCTCTGATATGCCCAACACTGGCTTCAACCTGGTACTCACTTCCTAAATATTGTTTTAATTTCTTTGCTTTTGTGGGGGATTCAACAATAACTAAATGCATAATTTTATACTATAACACACAATGCCATACTCCAGCTTCATTTTTTATTATATTTTCTAACTCTAACATACCAAGCGTAGTAAGTAACTCTTTAATTGTCATTTGAGTCGCTTTCGCCAGCTCATCTGTACTTCTAGGCAAAGAGCGTAACTCTCGTACTATTTTTTGTGATACTCCATCTAGGTCAAGTAAGTCACCAGCTAACTCAGCAGAATTTGGTATTGTAACCGCTTTTCTCAATTCTGCAACTATGTCAGATCCGGAGCTCACTAGTTTTGCCCCCTGGTTGATTAAAAATTTTGTGCCTTCAGTAAAGGGATTGAAAATACTTCCCGGAACTGCAAAGACTTCTCTTCCTGCCTCAAGTGCAAACTCCACAGTGATGTGGGTACCACTCTTCAGTGCAGCTTCAACTACAACTACTCCTAAACTCATACCGGCAACTATTCTATTTCTTTCAGGAAAGGTACCCTTATTTGCAGGCACTTGAGGCAGATACTCAGTAACTAAACACCCACCAGCAGATAAAATATTTTCCTGTAATCTAGCCATATGCACAGGTGTTACTTGATTAAAACCATACCCTAACACTGCAATGGTTTTGCCACCAGCGTCTAAAGCAGCCTGGTGAGCAATCGCATCAACCCCATACATACATCCAGAAAGAATCGTAAATCCGTAATCAACCAGCTCAGAAACAAGCTTTTTTGTGACCACCTCTCCATATGAAGTAACTTTACGAGTACCCACAACCGCTATGCTTTTTTCTTGTAATAAACTGAGCTCCCCTCTTATATATAGTAGTAAAGGAAAATCTGCCGTAATCCGCAACAATCTTGGGTACTCCGCCTCCCAAAAAGCTACCACCCGAATCTCATCTTTTTTTAATTGACTATAAATAGAATACTGTTTTTGTTCTAATTCTTCTTTTTTAACTGTATTTATCAATTTTTTATCTATGCGAGTTTTTTCTAAAATAGTTTTGCAATTAACCCAAAAGTCACTAATACTTAATTCGTGCTTTTTTAGGTAGGACAAAACTTCGGCGACAGTTCTCCTTCCAATGCCATCGACCAAAAGCAAGCTCTGTAAAAAAGCCTTATCTTCTGAAGTATATGAAAATGCTAACAGCTGATCAAAATTGAGAGACATACAGCACTACTATATGCTCTGTTTCTTACAACAAGCTGACACTTATTCTCTCGAGTAATCAGGAATTTCGTTTACTTTTGTACCAGCACCCGCAATAACATCTGCAAACATCCAATCAAAGATTGTTTTTGCTATCGGCCCCGCATCTTTTGAACCTTCTCTGTACGGATTCGCCTCATCACTTTCAACCAGAACTACTACTACTAAGTTTTTTGGGAAACCATGCGCCAGCACCCCTTCAATCCAGAGCTCTTTATTCGATTTTGGTGAATCATTTGTTGCTGTCTTGGCACTCTGGGTAGCTTCTACAACTCCTACCGCGGTATCCCCAATACTAGCGCTAGCATTTTCGGACACCTTTTGGCTCAGTTTCTTAACTAACTCGGTTGTACCAAAATTAGCCACAAACCAACCATGAGTTTTTCTGTATCCTCTTGAATCTGCCGCGCCAAACTCTGAAGTCCCAGTTTTACAAGCAACAGCACCTGCCTCTATTTCGTCATAAGCACCCAACTCTCTGTTTCTGGCCTGTTCATTATAAGGAAAGAATGGAAACCCTGTTCCACCACTGCTACACGCGTCAAGCATACCGCCAACTATCGACTCAAGGTTTTCTTGCAAGACACCAACCTCGCCACAGTTATCCTCTTCTATATATCCTGTCTTAAAATCTCTAGAAATAAAACTTGGAGTACAAAGTGTGCCTTTATTGGCAATTGCCTGGACCATTCTTGCAACTTGGATAGGTGAAACTAATATATCTCCCTGACCAATTCCCATATGATACGTATTTCCCAAAAACCATCTTTCACCCAAAACTCTTTGCTTCCACTCAGGGTCAGAAATCAGACCCTCTGTCTCTGCCTGCAATTCTATGCCAGTTTTTTTACCCAATCCGAACAGCTCCGCCATCTCTTTTATCTTTTCTGGACCAACCCATTCAGCTACCTTGTAAAAAAAGATGTCATTACTTCTAGAGATTGCTTTCTGCAAGCTGATTTCGCCCTCTTTCCTACCAAATTGGGTAAAATACCAATTTGCATACGAATACTCGCCTACCTTAAGCTCTCCTTCATCCAAAACAGTAGTGCTCTGAGTGATTTTTTCGTTTTCAAGCCCAGCCAAAGCAGTTATCAACTTAAAAACAGACCCTGGAGGATATGCACCACTTACCGCGCGATTAAAAAACAGCTTTTGCGGATGTGAAAAAAAAGACTGAATCGTTTTCACTCTCTCCCGCTCTTTTTCAACCTCCGTGGAAGTTTCACTAAAATAGCTTAAATCAAAAGTCGGAGTACTCACCATACTCAAGACTTCTCCCGTTTCTCCATCAAGGATAATCACACTCCCTAACTTACCGTCCATTGCTTGATATGCTACTTCAGATAAGTAGGGATCTATCGTTGTTGGTATCGAGTTACCTGCGGCTCCTCCTTCTTGAGCAACCAAATGTTGCTTCTCACCCATTGCATTAATTTCGAACTTTCTAAAACCCTTTGTTCCCTTTAAATAGTCTTGCATCTGCAATTCAAGACCCATTTTGCCGATCTTGTCACTAATATACAAACTACTATCTTTGAGTAAATCATCTGCAGTAACCATCCCAATGTAACCGAGTACATGAGACAAAGATTGTGGGTACCGATACTCCCTTTCATGCTCAACTCTGATCAAATTTGGATCAACACTCATTACTACCAAAGCTTCATCTCTTTCAATCCTGGTTTTTTCACTATATAAACTATCCGAAGAATCTAGTTTGTAGTAAACCGGTTTATTAAAAACCAAAGGGTCAGAGTATCTGTCTAACAAAACGCCACGTTGCTCTGGGTCAGAAATGACGTACATTCTATTTCTGTCTGCCAGATCAGCATATGACTCTCCTCTGAGAATTTGGATATCAATCAAACGAATAAGCAGACCACTTATCACAAAAACTACAAATGCATACAACACTAATCTTTTATTCATCATCTTGCCGTCATTTTCTTTCCCAAAAATCCATATCTCACAAATAAAAATTTGAGTAGAAAAATTGAAGAAATAAATAAGCTCGCAACTAGTTGGGTAATAATCCAAAAATCGAGCTTAACACCTGAAGCATAGATAATAATGACGGCACTCACTAATAAAAGTGCTATAAATCTGTGTAAATTAGACTCAATAACCTGATTACCATATATAAATCCAAGATACAGAAAAACCAAAATGAGGAACGACAAAATAAACGCCTGCTGATAAAAAATTGCGAGCATGAATGCCGCAAAAATAAATACTAGATATTTGCTGAAAGAACGCGCTGTTATCATTAATGAAACCGAGACAGTGAGAAAAAACACTGGCAAACCAATGACTCTCTCAAAAGAAATAATTAAAAATAAAAGTATTAGTTTAATGGCCAACTCAAGAAAACGAAAAACTAAAATCATTATTTCACCTCCACCAGTACTGCATTATAAAATGATACTAACTGTAAAACCACAAATGTTTGTGTTGCGTCAGAAGGGCTATGTTCAACTTTTTGAATAGTACCTATTAATATGTTTTTTTCTATTCCCTCTTGCCCGACTGTCATTACCCGTTCACCCTCTCTGACTTCAACTGACCTTGGAATATGCGTCAGCAAAACATTTCTGCCATCTCCATCAATGACTCCTTCAACTCCTGATTCTGTTCTCGCCAAAATTCGATTTTTTCTTCTTGAAGAAAGTAAGGAAATTTTTGATTGATACTCTGTAACTGAATCAACTGTACCAACCAACACATCGCTAATTAAAACCATGTCGTTTTCTTGCACTCCATCTTGCGAACCAACTCCAACCGCAGGAAAAGCCAGAGAAACTATTGGGGCTCCGACAATTGTCTTTTGATTTAGTTTTTGATCGCCGGCACCTATGAGTTTCTTTAACTCCTGATTTTCTGCCCGCAACTGGTCGAGTTCTGTTAGCTCCGCTAGTGTTTGAGCATGCTTTGCTTCAAGCTGTTTTAAATATCTCGATTTACTAAAAGTGAACACAATATATTCGTATGGTTGCATTAGATTTTCAACTATTTTTGTGTTGAATGTAGAAACTGGAACGACATATTTCTGTCCAAGATTTCGCAAACCATCAAACCACCCCACGAACTCAAAAAGCGCACTCAAAAAAACAATCGCTATCAAAATCAATGGCTCTTTTTTCATATTAAACAGTTTGTAAACCAATAATTACATCTTTTTCAGGGTTGGTTGAAACCAAAACGTCACATTTGAATTTTTCAATCACTGCTTGATCGATTCCTCGAAGTTGGCTTCCTCCTCCTGTAATGTAAATTCCTCTATCTAGAACAGAAACTGCAACTTCGGATGGAAGTAATGCAATAAATTGTTGCACATTATCTAACAGTTCTTCTAGGAACTTTGAGAACTCAACTTTTACATCGCCGGCATCAATAATTATGGTTTTACTTGCCTGCGTCATCAAGTCTTTTCCTCTAATTGCAATTTTTTCTTTACTTGCAACCACAGTACCAATTTCTTTCTTTGCAGCTTCTGCGATATGCCACCCAACAACACAGTGATGCTTGTTTCTGACTATCCTTTGTAAACTTTCAGTGAGGTGAATTCCTCCCCATCTATATGATTTCGAATAAATCAGCTCTCCAAGTGAAAATATAGATATTTCTGATTTATGAGCTCCGATGTCTAATACGCAAATGTCTTTTAACTTTGTATCATTTTTAGAAATGTTTTTGGCCACAACATACCCACTACTAATAAATTCAACCTTAGTAAATCCCACAGCCTTTAGTGTTTGATGCAACAAGCTTTTTTTTGCTGGAGAAAGTGAGCTTGGTATCGCAATTTTTGCTGTAAGCCCCAATAAGTAACGCCTCATTTGAGTTTCTGGCATCGCTACCTTCAAAACAGTAGTAAGATAGTACTCTAAATACTTTGGGTGAGCAATTTCTCCACTTAATACAGGAAAATTTATCTCTATTGAGTCTGGTGTTTTTCCTAATAAATTCAGTGCTTTCTCACCTATTGCGATAACTGATTGAGAATTTGTGTGAACCGCTAAACAAGTTGCTTCATTGAAAATTTCTGTATTGCCAATATAGACTCTGGTATAGGATGATCCAAGATCAATCAGCAACGGTTCTGTTTTTGCAAATACACTCACAACCAGTGATTTAACTACACCAAAAGCATTCATGGGGCTAGTATATAGTATCTTCTAAAAAAGGTCAGATGAAACTTTACTCGTGAATAGCGTTCAATACACCTGCTGCAGATTTCCATTTATCTTCATACATCAGTTGCTCTGCTTCAGAGATTTTTGCCAACTGATCTGGTTTCTCAGCAAAATATTGCTTCATTCCATTAATTCTCTCAACAAACAAATCTGCCTTCAAATCGAGTGCTTTCTCAAGCATTATGTCTTCAAGGTCTGGAACTAATTTTTCTAGGTATTCAACCATCTCATCTTTTGCTTTTTCTTGAGCTTCACCTTGAGCTGAGCTCACTTTTTCTTTGTAAACTTTGAACTCACCAAGTTCTTCTTGAGTTAACAACAACTCAACATCATTAGCTAAAAAGTCATCCCAAATTACTTCTTGAAGCTGATCCAAAAACTTTTCCTTTAATGCTTCCTCGCCATCTTCAACAGCAAGCATGAAAAAAATGTTTTGAGCCTCAATGTCTTCATCACTGGTAACGCCATCTGCTTCATCCATGTCACCTTCTAAGGCATCTTCCATGTCATCAGCATCCATACCATCGTCGTCATTATCCGTGCTACTAGAAACAGGGGTTGGCGCTGCAGGGACTGAAACACTGTTGCTTGGAGCTCTAAAAGACTGGGTGTCATCTAGAGGAACGTTTGTCAAATTACTGGTATCTGTTGGAGGCGTGTAGTCGTCAACGTAAGAAGTTGTTGGCTGTTGTGGATCTTGGGCAGTTTGATCGTTCATATTTTTTCCTTTGTAATTTACGCTAATCAAGAGCAAATTTTTTTTGCTGTTATTAACCACTATACCAGTTTTTAATTAGTTTTGAAAATATCAAAAATTGAGTTACTCTATAATATAATGGTATGAAAATAACCCCTCAGTTTTTAATTGTCAGCTTCTTTAATCTTTTGATTTTTAGTGTTCCTCTCTATTTTAGATTTGAGAATGAGGAATTATTCGAATTCAACAAGATGATTCTGGTGTATGCACTGACAGTTTGTATCGGATTTTTATGGCTAGTCCGCATGATACTAGAAAAAAGAGTCATTCTAAAGAAGACCCCTCTTGATTACCCAATCATGTTTTTTGTTTTTTCACAGTTTGTTTCTACTATCTTTTCAATTCACCCATACACCTCATGGTTTGGATACTACTCTAGATTCAACGGAGGGCTACTTTCTACTATTTCATACGTTGTCCTGTTTTATGCCTTCGTGAGTAACTTCAGAAAAAAAGATTTGGGAAGTTTTCTATTGAGTGCGTTTCTTTCTGGTTTGATTGTTTCAATATATGGCATATTAGAGCACTTTGGACATTCGTTTAGCTGTTTACTTATACCTGGAAACAGGACCTTCGGCGTTGATTGCTGGGTACAAGATGTTCAATCTCGCGTGTATGCAAGTTTTGGACAACCAAATTGGTTAGCTGCATATGTCATAACCCTGCTCCCTATCACGTTCGTTGCAGCGTCACAAAAAAATCTCTCTCTCATTAAAAGAGGACTGTTTATTTGTACCGCACTCGCTCTCTTCTTGGTTCTTATCTATACTAGATCAAGATCAGGCATGTTGGGGCTCGTTGGAGGCATATCAGCTTTTGCTGTAGCAAGCGCATTCTTACTTATTCAAAGTAAAAAATCTCTCCTTCAAAAAATCAATATTCCAACAGTAGTTGGCACCTCTATTGCTATCATAACTATTGCGCTCATTACTGGCACCAGCTTCACTCCAAGTATTTTTGAACTCAGCAATAAATCTAAACAAAATCAAGTTGTAACTACTTCCGAACAGCAAACAGAAACGCAACCTGTTCAAGTTGTCGATAGACTTGAAGGTGGCGGCACAGACTCAGGCGATATTAGAAAAATTGTCTGGACAGGTGCAATTAAGGTTTGGCAAAGATACCCACTCATTGGTTCAGGAGTTGAAACTTTCGCATATAGCTACTATCAAGACAGAATCAGAGAACATAATGACGTTTCTGAATGGGACTTTCTCTACAACAAAGCTCACAATGAGCTACTTAACCTTCTGGCCACAACTGGAGCGGTTGGCCTAGCAACTTACCTGAGCATTTTTGTTGCACTCACAATTATCACCGCAAAAGTGTTCTTCTCAAAATCCCATACTCAAACAGAAAAATTGATTGTCGTTGCATTGCTGTCAGGACAAGTGGCACTCTTTGTTTCTAACTTTTTTGGCTTTTCAACTGTTGGAGTAAACGTGTTAATGTACTGTTTCTTCGCGATGATTTGCCTTATTTATGCAAATGAGAATGATGAACAAGATCAGCATAAAAACAAAAGTAGAACAAGTTATGTGATCAATGACTCTGCGCAATACTTTGGATTAACTTTGGCAAGCATTATTGGATTATTCCTACTCTTCAAAGTATACAATTATTGGGCTGCCGACAAAGCATATGCTGAAGGCAAAAACTATTTTAATGCCGGACAGTATCAGTATGGAATTCAAAAACAACTTGAAGCAATCACTCGTTCGCCCAAAGAAGCACTCTACTTTGACACTTTAAGCGATAACTACTCCAAACTAGCTGCCCATTTTGCTTCCACTAATGAAGCAACTACTGCCGCCCAGATGGCAGATGAAACTGTCGCCGCTAGCAACCAAGCATTAAGACTAAATAATAGGCATCTGAACTTCTATAAAACTAGAGCAAGAGTTATGGTAGTTCTCTCTCAGTTAGATGAAGGATATATTGACGAAGCAAGGAATACCCTCCTGCAAGCCATACAACTTTCTCCAACAGACCCTAAACTACTGCATACGCTTGCTGTTATCGAACAAACAAGTGGCAACCTCGACACTGCTCTAGAACTCTATAAGCAGGTAATCGCATTAAAGCCTAATTACGAACGTCCCTACTGGCAGATGAGCGAAATATATGAAACACAAGAAAAATATGAAGATGCCATACAAGCTTTAGATTACATTTTGGACAATATCAGTACTGGAAATGAAGAAGCATTGAAAAAGAAAAGCTTGCTCGAAGAAAAACTAAGTATCCAGAAGAAATGATATAATACCTCAGTGAAAAAAATAATTGAAATTCCACACGAAACATTACGAAAAGTTGCAAAACCTGTTACCAACGTTGATAAAAAATTTATTAAACTCGTTTCTGAACTTGAAGAAACACTCCGTCAAAAAAGAAACCCACGCGGAGTTGGTCTTGCTGCTCCACAAATTGATACTTCTCAAAGATTTTTTTGTTTAAACGTCTCAAACTTACAAACATATATCAATCCACTGATTACCAAGACGAGCAAAAACAAAACATTTGGCCCAGATCCTGAAGATCCAATTATGGAAGGCTGTCTTTCTATGCCTGATCTATACGGACCAGTCCCAAGATTTTACTGGGTAGAAGCAGAATTTCAAGTGTTAGAAGACGGCAAACTTGTAGACAAGACTGCTCGCTTCGAATCCTTCGAAGCTCGCGTCTTCCAACACGAACTAGACCACCTGAACGGAGTTTTATTCACTGATTATGCCCTCGAGTATGATCTTCCTGTATATAAAGAATACTCAAGAGATAAGTTTCAAGAAATTGACCACGAGTTGCTAAAGTTATTCTAAAAATAAACATGAAATACTCAATTGCACTAGCAGGAACTACTATCAGGACAAGACAGTGTGCACAAACACTACTTGCGAGCAATCTTTTCGAGATTACCTTTGTCATTACCCCAACCGCTAAACCAGTTGGCAGAAAACAAACCGTTACTCCCAACCCAATGGAAACGTTTGCTCAAGAACACAACATCCCAACTATATTTGTAGAAAAAAAACTTGATGAAAGTGTGCACGAAAAAATTACCCAACTCCCTCAACCCGACTTCTTGCTGGTCGTAGACTTTGGTTATATTGTTCCCTCTTGGTTACTACAAATTCCTAAAATTAGCCCACTGAACATTCACCCTTCAGAACTACCAAAATGGCGAGGAAGTTCTCCTGGGCAATATGCAATTTTGTTTAATGAAACTAAGTCTGCAGTAACTTTGATGGTAATGAACGAAAAACTAGACCAAGGACCAATTATCCATCAGGACTTTTTTACAGTTGAGCCTAACTGGAATCAAAAAGAATACTATCAACATGCTTTCGACTTAGTGTGCCAAAATTTAGACCAAAAAATTGTACAATTTGCACAAAATCCAGAGCTCGCACAACCTCAGCCAGAAAGTTCCCCAACCATAACTGCTAGAACTATCAAAAAAGAACAAACTTTTGTTCCATGGGAATATATTCAAGTCGCTGTGGCAGGAAAAAATCAAGGACAATCTCAAAAACTTTCTGATTTACTTCAACAAGCAAATGTAGCAAATAAAGATCTAGCACTCACTTTAGATCGTGCTACAAAAGCTTTTTCTCCTTGGCCATACTTATGGACCATCGTACCAACTCAGCAAGGAGAAAAACGCATGAAACTACTAGAAACTGAGTTGCAGAACAACAAATTAATCCTAAAGACAGTACTTATTGAAGGAAAAAATCCTGGCAAATGGGAAGCTGTGAGAAATGTAATTTATGGCAATTTTTCGTCGTAAAAACAAAGAAGAAAAAGACCGTGATCAACGGATGCCATCGCCACGTGCCCCTATCTCTAAATTTATTTGGAAGTTAGTGAGTGAGCAACACGAATTTGCTCCACTCTCAGAAAAAAGTTTGCAAAACTTGGCAGAGGCAAACAAAGTTCTCAAAGATAAAGCTCTGGTTGTATATATTAACCATACCTCAATGAGTGATGCAGCTGTAGCTATCTCATTGATACTGTCACATCTCACAAACGCAGTGCGCTTTATGGGTCCTGCAGGTATGAAGCATTATGATTTTTCCCGAGACCCCAAAAGCGCTCTTTTATTGCGATCGCTCAAGATTCTGAATATTCACGCTATACCCGTTATACAACATGATGATTTAGATCACTATCCTGCTAAAAAAAGAGAGCTGTTAACAAATCGTTTGAAACAAAAAACGAAAAAAATGTTACGACAACGTGGCGCAATTTATGGAATTGCGCCTGAAGGCAAAAGAAATGCTGATGGCACCTTGCTCCAGGCAAGACCAGGGATAGGCAAATTAGAAAAAATATCCCGATACATTCATTATCTCCCGGTTGCAATTACCTATAACAAATTTTCTGAAAAACCAGAAGTCGTGGTTGGAAAACCAGAAACACTTGGAGAACTTATTAGTGACTATGATGTCCTGTTGCCCCGAGATGAGGCTGCAAGAGCTCAAAAAATAGCAGACGTCCTGATGTACAATCTATCGCGATTACTACCAAAAGACCTCAGAGGCTATTACAAAGATTTAGAGATATAAAAAAACTGAACCGAGAATTAAAAATTATTCTGGTTTTTTCCAGTGAGTGGTTAAACCAGATTGTTTCAAAGTCTTCAACATTCTGCTGGTGACTCTCATTTTTTGTTTGAGACCATCAACAACAACTGTAACTGTGTGTAAGTTATATTTGAATTTTCTCTTGGTTCTGTTTTTAGCATGAGAAACATTGTTTCCCACGTGTGATACTAATTTGTGTTTAAATGCAAAACTTGACATAGATCGAAATTATACAACGAATCACCTTTTTTAGCAAACCCGAAATGCAGAAACAAATTACAGAAATACAAAAAGATCCTGTATAATCTCTACTATTATGAGAACAGGTCTTATTTCATTGCTTTTTTCTGATCCCATTAGCTTCGTAATCGTAGCCATAGGATTAGTGATTTCTGTCACGATCCATGAGTTTGCTCACGCATTTGTTGCCGATAAATTAGGAGATCCTACTCCAAGGTATCAAGGAAGAGTCACCCTCGACCCACGAGCACATCTTGATCCTTTGGGAACATTGGCAATTCTGCTCATTGGCTTTGGTTGGGGAAAAGCTGTGCAGTTTGACCCTTACAATCTCAAGGACCCTAGAAAAGATACCGCTCTCATTGCGCTGGCTGGACCAGCTTCAAATATTATTTTGGCCGCTCTGCTCTCACTCGCTATCGGACTTTTTAACCTACAAGGTATTGCGGTCAGCATCATGCTTCCAATTATCTTTATTAATGTAATGCTGGCTATTTTTAACTTAGTTCCAGTCTCTCCACTGGATGGAAGCAAAATTGCGCAAGCAGTTTTGCCTAAAGATGTCGCGCTTGAGTACGAACTGTTCATGAACCGATATGGAAACTTAGTACTATTAGCTTTAATCTTGCCACTATTTGGATCTAGAAGCGCGATTTCTCAACTTATTTCACCAGCTATTGAGTCTGTAATTACCCTACTCTCAACTCTTTGGACCATCTAAAAATGCTCAAAACCAACAACTTACAGATAGAGACCCTCTGTCTTGGCCAACTTGAAACAAATTGTTATATTGCCTGGTGCAAACAAACTCTCGAATGTATTATTATTGACCCAGCTGATTCTGGAGATTTTATTACTCAAACTATTCTCGGCCTCCAATTAAAACCACTCTGTATCGTTTTTACTCATGCCCACTTTGACCATGTCCTGGGAAGCCTAGAAGTAAAGCTTAATTTTGATATCCCTATTTTTATGCACCCAAAAGACGCTGATTTGCTCAAAGATGCACAAAAAAGTGCTCAGTACTGGTTAAAAAAAACTGTTGATCCTGTTCCAAACGCCACCCAGCCAATTTCTGAGGGTGGAACTCTAGAAGTCGGCCACTCGAAGCTAACAATTATCGAAACTCCCGGCCACACACCAGGTTCTATCTCACTTTTTGCAGATGAACCACAACCAATCCTTTTCACTGGCGATACTCTTTTTAAAGCTGGAGTTGGCAGAACCGACTTTGCTTACTCTTCACCAAGAGAACTACAAAAATCACTACAAAAACTTTTTTCAGAGTACCCTCCAAAAACTATTTGCTATCCTGGCCATGGAGAACCAACCACACTAAAAAACGAAAATACCCCATAAATAGGCTGATATAATACGGATATATGGTTCGTACTATTCGTTCTAGAGAGAATGCTCCAGAAATTTTCAGTACAACTCTTGAAGTTGGCTGGGGTAATAGAACAGAAAGACTAGCTATCAACAAAATCCTGAAAGAAGCAGGATTTATAGTGGTTGGTGAAAACCCTACTGGCATATGGATTAGAACAGCACGGTGGTTTCATACCAAAATGTCACAAAGCACAGATGACACCATAGAATACACCAAAAAAAGTTCTGAGATGAGAAACGCCTTCAGAACTAAACCGTTACTCAGTTCACTCAAAAAATTTGTCGAATCAGCCATGAGAAATCACCCAGATGCTCAATTTTTCTTGACACCTCAAAATATGATCGGAGAAGCAGCAACAGAAGTTTCTATAAACGGAAAAAAGTTTGTTGTGATTATGGTTTTACCAGATGCTATGGGAAAATTATCACCACACAGAAAACCAACTACTACCCAAGAAAAAATTAACTATTTAGTATGGAACAGAAATGCTTACCAGATTATGACAACTGAGCTTGGTTTGCAATATGTTCAACTGATTAACCCCGTTGACCCACTTCTTGGATTCGACCAACTTAACAAAGAACAACTCATAAAATTCGGTTTTCAAGAAGTCTTTGAACAAGAAAATCTGTGTGTCATCAAACTCTCTGGTGGTGGTGGCGACCCATATTTGATAAATACAGTTATGAAAGCACTCTGGGATACTAGCAAAGTCCGTTGCATAGTGTTCCCAGGCCAAGAAAAAACTGAAAAAAAGCTGATCGAGAGAGTTGAAAGAAACTCACCAAAGATAGTCACTAGTTTGAACGAGGGACACTTTTATAATGTCGCAAATAACATGGAACCAGACGCACAAATGGTACTGGCCTACCCTTCCGAACAGTTTAAACACTTCATGGCGCGCTCAAGAGATAACCAGCGATTGAAAATTGCCTGGCTACCACCAAAAGGAGAACAAGAACTCAACAACTTGATAGAATATATTGCGATTGCTAAAAAACAAGGAATAACAACTATTTGTATTCCTCAGAAACATCAAGAATATCTCCATGGAGAATTGAAAGCCGCCGGTTTTATCCCAAATAAACACTACCAACTCGTAGAACCAGAAAAAATGAGTAAAGCACACTTCAATCTCGTGCCTTCTTGGGCAGAATATGAGGCCGACTTTAAAAATGGCCCACACAGAATTGAGGTTCCACAGGCAGTGCAAAACATTATTGTGGCTCATCGATGATTTTGATGTGTTAAACTTAAATACAAATGAAAATAGTATTTTTACTTCTGAGTTGGCTATTCTTTACACCCGTTGTCCATGCACAAGAGGTATCCCCATCACCAGAGCCAGAGAAAAAATTCTCGAGAACCATTATCGTCCAAGATGATCTTGAAAAACCAATCCCAAACTTTGACCTCATATGTAAACAAATGCCAAAAAAACTTGAGCAAATCACTGAAAATGAAGTCATTTTCCATGAACTTACAACTAACGAATCTGGTGAAGCAGTTTTAGGAGTGAGCGACAATACAAATTTCATTTTCACCTGTACTTCAAAAAAATCAACTACTCCAGACTACTGTTGGTACTTCCCAAATCCAACAATTTCATTCGATGTTTACGAAGATACTGAAAAAAAACAAACCTATTTATTTGGTTGGCCAAACTTCTCCTGAAACGTGCAATAAAGAATTTTCTGAAGCTGAACTGAAAAATGGAATCGAAGAATTTTTACCTTCTGGAACACCACTTCCATTTAAAAATAAAAACCTCGCATATGCATCGCCGACACCACTTCCAGTTCAAGAATCAACTGATCTAGAAAACAAAGAAATTACTCTCTGGCAATGGATTGTGCTCAAAATTAAAGCGTTATTTTAATTTTTCTTCTTTTTGTGAACTCGGTCACTGCAAAGTACATATAGTGAAATCACCTTTGATAGAAACTTCCAAGTTCCTCTAGAAATGGTTGAGCCAGATTTTGATTCCAACATTTGTTTCTTTGAGATTCCAGTTAACCGAGCCATCCTTGAGTACTCCTCATAAATGACCTTGTGGGCCTGGTCTTTAGTAATATCATTTTGAAAATGGTAAATCTTTGAGAAAAAAACTTCATACTTTAGCTTTTTCCAGTTCCAAACCGTAAGAGTAAAAATTACAGGGCCACCTTTTTGTAATAGGTTTATTGGGCCGCTGCGCAAATGCTCAAGCAGTGGCGCGCGGCCCCCATATGGAGCCAACATTACTACCCCGCCATCCTCCAAAACAGCTTGCGAATGTTGGGAGTAAGCCTGATTTGCTAATTTTTTTCTGTATCACCTAAATTCGAAAAGTCTAAAAATTGAACACTTTCTCCTGACTCACCAAACTCTTCTTTTCTAAAAACGGGAATAAACTCATGAGGAACCTGCTGATTTAATTGCTCAAAAATAGGACGTAGCGCCGGAAAATAAAACCATGATGCTGCAACTGGAAACACAGCCTTGAAGTCTGCGAAATCTTCCATTACTGCGGCTGTTCCAAAGATATCAAGCAACCCTAAATGAGCAAAAAAACCGAGAGCCCTTCTGTCCCAGCATCGATAACTTCTTGAGCTTGTCTTGCTCCTTCTTGTGAAACTAGGTCTTTTGCTAAAAAAGACCGATCAGAAATAAATTTTCCGATTGGTAATTTATATATTTCAACTTTTGAAATTGGTTTATGTTCAAGTTTTTGTGACACGTATCTACTATGATACTACAATTCACTATCCTCAACAGGCCTGTTGTATTGATAGAGGGTGTTAGGACCTATTTTGTATAGAATAATGATAAACTACTAATTGATAACTCTTAATTAACAAAATCGATAAATGCAAGAAGTAAACAAAAGTCCCAATTATCTTAGTCTCGAATGGACAGCATATGATTCATCGTTTTCTGATATTCAAGAAGTTTTTGACATAGTTCTAAAAGGAAAAGAAATTAAAACCATTGCAAAAGAAATAAAAGAAAGAGATGGAAGTCTAAGAACTCTAGATTTAGCTGGTCAAGGTGGCAGAATGCTGGAAGTGGATGCTAATGTGATAGTTGCTGTCGATATTGAATTTCTAAATGAAAGAATGCAAGAAGGTAACAGATCATCTATCATTGAAATTACTGGAGATATAAAAGCAGATAAAACTTGGCAAGAAATTAGCAATCACGGACCATATAATTTAATAATGTGCACTCCATTTGCTGGTGTCATATACATTTGGAATCCTGAGGTGGTATCTGAAAAGATGCAGGTAGACATTCTTGCTTCAATCATTAACCGAGCTGTCGATCAACTGTCAGTAGGAGGTGTTTTCCTTATTGAATCACAGAACGCAAATAGAGCCTTTTATAAATACTTTAAAAATCAAGCTGAAAAAAGCATACCACATCCAGTTAAAATTACTTATGATGGGTTTAAAGCATTGATGATAACACGTCTTGATGATAACCAAGTAACTAGTATTGAAGAGATTAGTTATACTTAAACTGATTTATCGAGAATTTTCTTTAAGAGTTTGCAGGG
>CAZDWQ010000010.1:0-30826 GCA_964509285.1 uncultured Pseudomonadales bacterium | reverse complement strand
TAGTTGAATCCTACTTGTAACAAAAATACTTTCTTATCATAATGAGTACATAAGAAAGAAATACTGTGAAGTTGGTTCCAGTTTTAAAACATCTATTTCATCCGCAAAGGTCTAACAATCACAGGCCAAAGTTTTTGCACCCAAAACCACTTGTTTTTCTCTCATTGATTGCTATTGGTTTTTATCAACTGGTTAGTTTAACTGCAACTTTACACTTTAAATCGGGAAATGTTCTCGGATATGCTTCTAATATTACGGTTAGTCAAGTTGTTGACTCAACTAATTTATTAAGAACTGGTTCTGGTTCAGGTTCACTGACTTACAACACAAAACTAGCAGGTGCAGCTATTGCAAAAGCTCAGAACATGTTTTCAGAAGGATACTGGGCACATACTTCTCCAACAGGAAAGGAACCATGGGATTTTATCAAATCATCAGGGTACTCATATAAAATTGCAGGAGAAAACTTAGCTCGTGATTTTGATTCAACTTCACCAATGATGGACGCATGGATGAACTCGCCAACGCATAGAGCAAACATTATGAACCCTCGCTATCAAGAAATTGGTATCGCAGTTGTTGATGGTTTGCTGAACGGCGTTGAAACAACGCTTGTTGTACAAATGTTTGGTACTCCAGATTCACAAGCAGTTGTAAAACAGCCAAGTGTGGAGGTACCTGCTGCTGCAACAAACACAACTGTTCGTGGAGCAGAGGTACAACAAGAAACTCAACAGCCTGAGTCTCAACCATTAGAGCAAGCAACTTCTCCTGAGCCAGATGAAATAAATGTGCTTGCTGAAACAGTAATTCCTCAAGGAGAGCTTTCAAACGGAATACTGTATTCCCCACAACATGTTCTAAAGGCATTTTTCTTGAGTATTATCTTGGTTTTGCTTTTTGTTTTGGTTTACGATGCACTCGTTGCGGGTCACAAAGATTCTGTTCGATTTGTAGGTAAAAATCTAGCTCATATTATGTTATTTATTGCGGTATTTTATCTAATCCTAGCGTTTAAAGGTGGAGTTGTAAGCCCATGATACAAGAAATAAAAACACATAAACTAGCGTATACCGTTTTGATAGTAGCACTACTCAGTTTTGTGATAACTTTTTTGCATGCATGGCCAGATAGATCACAACAAAAGATGGTTGTGATAACCATGAGTACCTTTTATTTTTTTTGGGGAATTATGGTGCATAAAGCTAGCAACCATATCAACGCAAAAGTTGTTTTCGAGTATTTAGCTGTATCAATTTTATCTGCTTCTCTATTATTACTTTTGCTCAACTAATGGTACACTAGTGCACATATTGTAAAAACAAAAAAAGGAATTTTATGAAGGGAATTATTCTCGCAGGTGGATCTGGAACCCGTTTAAGACCTCTGACTCAAGTTACTAGCAAGCAACTATTACCGATCTATAACAAACCAATGATTTACTATCCTCTTGAGACATTGCTCAAGGCAGGTATAAAAGATATCTTAATTATTGTTGCTCCAGATCATGCTGGTGATTTCTTAAAATTACTTGGAAGTGGTAAAGATTTTGGGTGTAAATTCACGTATGAAATTCAAGATAAACCAGAGGGTCTTGCCCAGGCATTCATAATTGGTCAAAACTTTATTGGTGACGACAGCGTAACCCTCATTTTAGGCGATAACTTTTATGAAGATGACTTTGTAGAAGCTATTCAATCGTTTAAAACAGGTGGTCGTGTTTTTATTAAGGAAGTTCCAGATCCAGAGAGATTTGGTGTCGCTGAGTTTGATGAGAGTAATAAAGTCATTTCTATTGAAGAAAAGCCTAAAGTTCCAAAATCAAATTATGCAGTTACTGGTATGTATATTTATGACAACACTGTTGTACAGAAGTCAAAATCTCTCCAACCAAGTGCAAGAGGTGAGCTAGAAATTACCGACCTAAATAATGTATACTTAAAAGAAGGTGGATTAGACGTTGCTTTTGTTAAGGGAAAATGGCTCGATACAGGTACTTTTGAATCCTTACATGAAGCAATCATTTTCGCCCGTGAGCGAGAGCTTGCAAAAAACAGTTAATGTTAAAAAAATTATTGATTGCAGTACTAGTTTTTGGTTTTTGTGTTTTTTCTAGCACGGTAGTGTTGGCACAGACCCAAGCTTCAGACGAGGCAGCTAGCACGAGTCAAACAGCAACTGGTTCTGGTAACTCTGAACTTACTAAGGAAAGAGAAACTCAGCGTATCAAAGATTTGCGGGTTTTATACAGAGATCAAGTTGAAGTCTACCGAAATTCCGAAAAAGCATTTACCATTGCAAAAACAAACTATACTCAGGTTCAAACGTTAGCTGCATTGGAGGAAGCTGTAAAAGCTACTCAAACAGTGATGATGGATAGATCCAGAGTTCTTGTCACCTATTTAGAATTAATAGATGCCGTTTTAACAGAAACTAATGGAATAGAATTAGATCTGAAAGATCAGTCTCATACAGAAATGTTTGGTTTGATCAATGCGATTAAAATTCACCAAGAAAACATACTTGTTTCCAAAGACAGACAAGCAATGGCGTTTTTGGCAGATGAATTTGAACCTATTTCTGTTTCTTATCAGAGTGCTGTTTACAAAGCTTTGTCACTTATTAGAATTGGCAAGATTCAAGAAGTTCATGACAAGGCAGAAATTATCGAAGCAGATATAGTCAAAGAACACAAAATTCAAGAAGTTGCTAATGTAAAAGTAGCTCGAAGAGAGCGGGCATATGCAGAGATTGAACGTAATTTTGAAACAATTAATGCTGGGTTAGTAGAGTTGAACAACTCATTTCTGAAAGCAAAAAGAGATGGTTTCAGTAGAAGTTTTTATGAGAGAATTCTAGAAGATTTGTCTCCAGTTTATGCACAAATTTCTAGGTCTCTTGATCATCTAGAGGAATTGATTGTTTTATAAAATATGACAGAAAACCAAACCCCTCTCAACCAAACCCAGTTTTCTTTTGAAGAGCCAATCTTTGAAGATAAAGCTGTGTACATGGAGGAAAAACCAGCTGAAGAACCAACTGAAAAGCCAAAAAGTAAAAAGAAACTACTTATTATTACTGCTGTTGCTGGGATAGTACTGATTCTTGTAGCAATACTTCTTATTATCATAGGAATGAGAAACGGGAATGGCGCAGTGACAGAAGAAGAACCAGAAGTTATTGTTGCAGAAGAGCTGGGCCCTCTACAACGTAGAATTGAAGATGCTCGCGAACTTTTAGATTTAGCTGATCCAACAAAACAAGATTTAGCATTTCCTCCAGTTAATATGGGAGTAAGACTTGATCCAAAAGAGAAATAATCTTATTTTTCTTCTTTTTCCTTTTGCTTGAATTGAAAACTTAAAAAGAGTATCAAAATCCAAAAAGTAACCATTTGTAATGGAAATGGAATATTTGTGTAGAGCAAGTTTGCAACAGTGGTAAGAACTACGGTTGGGATCATAACGTGCAGTGTTAAAAGCACTGTTTGTTTTGCAGTAAGTCTGGTGGCGTACAATTTAAATAAAAGTATTACTAGTATAGTCTCGATAAACAAAAACCAAAGTTTACCACTTAAAAAGAAGAGCGAATACAGAATTAAGACAGTGGTTTGTATCTGTATCTGGCGAGTGTTTATAAAATTTAAGATTGCTTCAGTTAACTGTGTGACAGTGCTTTTATCAATGGTGGCTGGACTTTCTGAACCGATAAAAGTTGCCAGAGTTTGACTGGTCCATTCTTCAGGTTTCTCATTATTCATGTGGTATATTTCATTTGAGTTAACAAAGACTAAGTAGTCTTTAGATGAAATGTTTAAATCTTCAGGAGTTTGATGAGAGTTTGTATAAAATAAAAATTGGGTGGGAAGTCCTTCTATATGAAACGCAGAATCTTCTGGCCAAGGTACTGAAATTGAGTCTCTATTTGCAGTTAATTCATGACCATTCCACTCAAAAACCAAGTCTTCTGGATAGTGATTTGTGAGGTCCTCAGTAATTCGTTGAATTGAGTTTTCAATATTTGGGAGTTGAGTAAAAACGAATTGTAAGCCAGAAACAAACGCCATGGAAATCAGCACTGTTGCCAAGGTTAGGATTGATGTAGAAAAGGATTTATTTACCACTTTCTTGTAGTATTCAACAGAAGTAAATGGTTCTAAGAGTTTATTGAGTAGTGAATTTATTTGCATATAATATAGTCAGAGTATACCGCTTCTATCATCTTGAGACAAATTTTGTTACAATCTAGGAGTTAATTAAAGAAAGTATATATGTCATTTGACTTTTCTGATACAAGACAAAAATTAGATAAAACGCTTGATTTCGTCTCAAGAGATATTGCTTCATTGCGGACTGGTAAAGCGACGGTACAGCTTCTTGATCCAGTGATGGTAGAGGTGTACGGTTCTAGAATGAGGATCACTGAAGTAGCAAGTATTCAGGCTCCTGATGCAACAATGATTATTGTAAGTCCTTGGGATAAATCAATTTTAGCAAACATTGAGCGCACAATTGGTGCTTCTGACTTAAACCTAAACCCAGTTGTTGATGGAGCAATTATTAGAATTAAAATTGCTCCTCTTACTGAAGAGCGAAGAAAAGAAATGGTTAAAGTTCTTTACAAAAAAATTGAAAATGGTAAAGTTATGCTTCGCAACTTAAGAACAGATGCAAAAAAAGATGTTGAATCTCAAAAAGGTTCTGAAGATGTTAGTGAAGACGATATTAAGTCTGATTTGCTAAAACTTGATGAGATATTAAAAGAATACATGAGTAAACTCGATGTAATCTTGGCAGCCAAAGAAAAAGATTTGTTAACTATTTAAGAACAGAATTGTTTTATGAGTGCTTTAGTTTTTATATTATTACTCTCCTTCCTAGTTATTATTCATGAGCTGGGTCATTTTATTGCAGCCAAATGGGCAAAGGTTAAAACTGATGAGTTTGGACTTGGATATCCTCCAAAAGCTCTCAAACTTTTTAGATGGAAAGATACAGATTTTACTCTGAACTGGATTCCGTTTGGTGGGTTTGTCAGAATGCAAGGCGAAGAAGGACAAGGAGAAGATGGTGAAGGAAAAAAGAAGGTAACCGGCCAATTTTATCAGGCAGGGGTTTTCCAAAAACTAATTATAATTTTAGCGGGTGCCACGGTTAATTTTGTTTTTGGAATAATTGCATTTACAATTGTTTTTTCCATAATGGGAATTCCAGAAGAGATATCAGAAGCTCGAGTAGGTTTTATTGCAGAAAATTCTCCTGCTGCTCAGGCTGGGTTGACTACAAATGTAAACATCACTGCAATTAAGTATGAAGATCAAGAATTTGCACTTACAACAACAAAAGAAGTTATTGATAAAGTATATGAATTCAGAGGTAAAACAATTACGCTCATAACAACGGGACCTTGTGTTCAAAAAGTCTGTGAAGACAGAAGACAGGAACATCAAGTCTACGTAAGAACCCAAGAAGAAACACCAGAAAATGAAGGTGCTATGGGTATAGCTTTTGATCAATATGTTATGGTTCATTATTCTCCATTAGAGATGCCATTTAGAAGTGCGGTGTATGGAGTTAAACAAGCAATTGGATTAGGGTGGCAAATTGTTCAAGCGTTTAGTGGAATATTAATTGATTTATTTACAAGAGGATCACTTCCTAAAGATGTTGCTGGTCCAATTGGAATTGTGCATCAAGCACAAAGCACTGGGATTTTAGCGGAGGGTTGGTTAACAGTTCTCTCGTTTGCTGGAATGCTTTCTATTAATTTAGCAGTGATGAACGTGTTGCCACTACCACCACTTGATGGGGGACGCGCAGTATTTGTAATTTTAGAAGCACTTCTTACCAAAAAGAGAACACAAAAAATTGAGTATATTTTTAATTATGGTGGGTATATACTTTTGTTTGGCTTGATTATTGTAATCACAATAAAAGATGTACTAAGAATAATTTATGGCTAGAGTTAAAACAAAAAAACAGAAAAAAAAGGCTGACGCAAGGGTTGTTATCCCTCGTTTTGAGCCTCAAGTAACTATTGTGGCAACTGAAAAAGTAACGCAAGAAGCAAAAGTTAAAACTACCGTTTTTTCTCAATCACAGGTAAACTTATTATATAAAGATTTAGCAAAAACATTTATAGTTACAGTTATTGTAGCTGTTGTGTTACTTTCTATATTTGTATATATGAGGTAAACTTGAGGTTCAAAAGCTGAATTTTGAAAGGAATAATGAACAAAAAAATTTTACTATTTACTCTAGGGATATACATTGCCTCTTCAGTGTTTTCGTACGCAGCATTCTCGTATTTTGCTGGATCGAGTTTCATCAAAGATATCTTGATTTCTGACGGAAGCAAGAAAACAACAGATGATTTAGTTGAAGAAGAACAGACAAAATTAGCTCAGATTTTACAAATTGATCCATCTGAACCAGTAGACCAGGCATGTCCATTAAATGGTAAATTTTATACTAGAACTGAAATGCAAGCTTGGTCACAACGTCGTCCTTTAGCGATCATGATAGAAAATGCTCCTGATGCTCGACCTCATTCTGGATTATCTGATGCTGACATTGTTTTTGAAGCATTGGCAGAAGGTGGTGTGACAAGATTTATGGGAATGTTCTATTGTGGTGTTCAGAAGTTTGATACAGTCATCGCTCCTGTCAGATCTGCAAGAACATACTTTATCGACTGGGCATCTGGTTTCAACTATCCACTCTATGTTCATGTGGGTGGTGCAAATCTTCCAGGACCAGCAAATGCACTTGGCCAACTTGCTGACTACGGTTGGAATTTGGAAAATGACATGAATCAATTTTCTATCGGTTACCCAACATTTGTAAGAAATGCTAACAGGTTAGATAAAGAAGTTGCAACAGAACATACAATGGAAACAACAACAGAAGGTTTATGGGAAGTTGCGTTGGATAGAGAATGGACTAATATTGCTCGAAAAAGAACAATCGGAAGAAAAACTCTTGGAGGAGATGACTGGAATGAAACCTACAAAGGTTGGTCATTTCAAGATGAACTCCCAACTGTGGGCACAGTTAATACCATTAGTTATGAATTCTGGGATGGCTGGAGTGATTACGGTGTAGAGTGGCAATATGTGAAAGAAACTAACACTTACAAACGTGTCATGGCTGGTGAACCACATATTGACTTAAACAATGACAAGCAGATTGAAGCATCCAATGTTATAGTA
The DNA here is from genome assembly GCA_964509285.1 of uncultured Pseudomonadales bacterium. GTDB lineage: Bacteria > Patescibacteriota > Microgenomatia > UBA1400 > PJMF01 > VFLK01. The sequence goes on along the minus strand of CAZDWQ010000010.1, from coordinate 23,616 downwards.
CTACTAACAACAGAAAAGGGTCCAATCGATGAACTCAAGCATATGTTGTATACAACAACTGGTACAGGTAATGCTTTGATTTTCATGAATGGTGATGTTGTTAAAGGGACTTGGTCTAAAAAAACCAGAGAGGATGAACTAGTCTTTACTGATAGAAAAGGCGGCCAAATCAAGTTTGCTCGAGGTTTGACCTGGATATCAGTACTAGATACAGACTCAGAAGTAACATACTAAGAATAAAAATATGAACAGCTTGCAAGACTTCATGATTTCAAAAGTTCGGGTAAAAATGATCGAGATGTTTTTTACCCGCCAAAGTGAAATGTATTATGTCCGTGAAATTACCAGAGAGATCAAAGAAGAAATCAATGCTGTGCGAAGAGAGCTCGATCGTATGCTCTCTTGTGGAATTCTAAAGAGTGAGCAACGAGGAAATCGTTTATATTACTCTCTAAATTCAAAATACCTCTATTTTCAAGAATTACAACAAATGGTAGCAAAAGGTACTGGGCTTGGAGATAAAATCAGAAAGGCTCGCCGAAAACTTGGCACTGTTTCTTTTGTGATGTTTTCGGCTCGCTTCATCAAAGGACTTCCGCCTCGAAATAATGAAGTAGACTTACTTGTTGTAGGAGACATTGTGCTTCCAGAACTCGAACAACTGGTAAAACAACAAGAAGCTTTATTAGGCAGAGAAATTAACTATGCTGTCTTTAATGATGATGAGTTCGAGTTTAGAAAAACTCGGAGAGACCCATTTATTATGGATGTCCTTTTTGGTAGTCGCGTCATGATTATTGGTAGTGAAGAAGAGTTTGTTGAAAAAAATCTGCCCGGATTATAAAAATTAGTAAGGTAAACTTCTAAATGAACAAGCATGTGAAGCGTTTTTTTCTGATCGTTGTACTTGTTATTGTTGCTGGGCTTATTGCATTACCAAAGCAGTTGCCAGTGGCATTTTCTGTCCTTAATAGACCTGTGGCATTCACGATTTCAGCTCCAGTGATTGATTTTAATTTATTTGGAAAACAATATTATAAAGAATTTGAACTCAAAAAAGGTCTAGATATTCAAGGAGGAATGCAAATTGTTCTAGAAGCGGACATGAGCAAAATTCCAGAAGAAGACCGTGAGGAAGCAATTACTGCTGCTCGAGAAATCATTTTACGTCGTGTTGATATGTATGGTTTAGCAGAACCAACGGTTAAAACTTTAGTTAAAGATGGTAGTCATAGAATAATTGTTGAACTAGCGGGTATAAGTAATTCTGAAGATGCCTTATTGCTTGTTGGTCAGACCGCCCAGCTTGAATTTCAATTAGTTGGCATAGAGACTCTTCCGCTAACTGCTGAAGAACTTAAGGAAAATCCAGAAGCAACTCCCACTGCCCAAGCGGTTTTAGTACCAACTGGTTTGACTGGCGCGATGCTTAAGCGTGCATCTGTCCAGTCAGATCAGCAAACTGGGGAGCCATTAGTCGCGATAGAATTTAATGATGAAGGCAGAGAACTATTTGCAGATGTAACCTCAAAAAATGTTGGAAAACAGTTAGCAATTTTAATTGACGGTTATCCAATAATGGCGCCAACAATTCAAGATGCCATTGTTACTGGCCAAGCTACGATTACTGGTGGGTTTACAGTCGCAGATGCACAAAACTTAAAAATCCAGCTTAATGCAGGAGCTTTGCCGGTGCCTATCTCAGTTCTTGAACAAAGAACTGTGAATGCAACACTCGGGCAAGAGTCTGTGCAAAAAAGTATGTTCGCAGGAATTGTTGGTATAGTTTTAGTTATGTTATTCATGGTGTTGTACTACGGCACTAAGGGTTTTATTGCAAGTATTGCACTGGTAATTTATGCTGTTCTCACAGTTGCTGTCTACAAAGTGATCGGTGTTACTGTAACTGTGCCAGGTATCGCTGGATTACTGCTTTCCGTGGGTATGGCTGTGGACTCAAATATCCTTGTTTTTGAACGTATGAAAGAGGAGTTACGACTTGGCAAACCATTTGCGGTTGCTTTAGAGCTAGGTTTCGGCAGAGCATGGGATAGTATTAAGGATGCCAACTTGGCAACCATTATTACCGCTTTAATCTTAATTAATCCTATGGAGTTTTCTTTCTTGAGTACTGGCGGAATGGTTCGTGGTTTTGGAATTACCTTATTGATCGGTGTGTTACTATCACTCTTCACTGGTGTTTTGGTCACTAGAACTTTGATGCGCTTGTTTTTGAAAGGGAAAGAGTAATGAACATTTTTAAATATAAAAATATTTTTTTTGGAATTTCATTACTCATTTTGATTCCAAGTATTATTTCATTAGTTTTGTTTGGTTTTAAACCTTCTATAGATTTTGTTGGAGGTTCTCTTTTGGAAATACAAGTAAATGAAGCTGATACGAATACTGATGCTTTGCATGAGTTAATAACACCTGTTTATGAAGTTCGCAGCATCACTGAAACAACAGGTGAAAGATTTGTAATAGAAGGAGTTGATATTCCTAACGAGTCAAAAGTTGCTGCTTTAGTAAAACTGCGTGAAAAATACCCAAAAATTGAAGAACTGCGATTTGAATCTGTTGGTCCAACTTTAAGTAAAGAGTTGCTAGTTAAAACATTAACAGCTTTATTCCTGGTGGCAGGAATAATCACCATTTATGTTTGGCGTCAGTTTGATGAACTGAAGTATGGAGTCTGTGCAATTTTAGCTATGTTTCATGATTCACTAGTATTACTTGGTTCATTTAGTTTACTTGGCTATTTCTTTGATGTGCAGGTTGATGTGTTGTTCGTTACGGCATTACTGACAACTTTATCATTTTCTGTTCACGACACTATTGTTGTGTATGACAGAATTCGTGAGTTGAAGAGAAAAAATCGAGCACTTGAATACCAGACAATTGTAAATACTGCCGTTTTGGAGACTTTGAGTCGTTCAATTAATAACTCAGTGACAATCATTGTCATGTTGGCAGCACTAGCACTTCTAGGTGGGGCAACTATTAAATGGTTTGCAGTTGCTTTGCTTATTGGTTCTATAACAGGAACATATTCTTCTACTTTTACAGCAGCTCCATTATTACTTTTGTGGGATGAAATTGCCACAAAAAGAAAGCTTAAAAAATGATTACTCCAGAGCAACATGAAGACTGGTTGCAACATCCAGTAGGTAAGATTGGCAAAAGTGAGTATTGTGATGTTTGTGGAAGATTTAATGCTCGAACTTTAGCGGCAAACGCATTGGTTCTTGATGAAACAAAAGTTTTGTTAGTTCAGAGAGGTGAAGAGCCTGACAAGGGTTGGTGGGATATTCCAGGGGGTTACATTGGTTGGGATGAAACAATAGAGGAATGTGCGTCTCGTGAGTTGCAAGAAGAAACAGGACTTATTGTTGACTCAAAAGATCTTGAGTTTTTTAGTATTTTTTCTAACCCAAATAATAAAGCAAAAAACCAAGTAGTAGATTTGTATTTCGTAACCAGAAAATTTTCTGGAGAAATTATCATTGACGGGCAAGAAATTGTTGCGGCCAAATGGTTTGACTTAAATGAATTACCAGATACTGTGGCTTTTGACCATATGTCGGTTTTGGAAAAGTTACGAAAGCAATAACTTTTTAGCTTCTGCTAGTAAAACTTCTTTAGTGTTGAGTTCAGGATTTTCTAAGACTCTTTCAAAAAGTTCGTTCAATATTTTTCCAAGTTGTGGTCCTGGTTTCAGTTCCAAATTTTCCATTAAGTCATGTCCGTTAATTGCCATATCAGTTATAGAAAATGGTTGGTGTAGTTGAGAGATCATTCGCTCTTTCATTTCTTCTAAACGCCAACTGGTTTTTCTAGCACCGCTGCCTAAACGATCGGCTTCACGCAAGTCTAGAATATCGTTAATATTTTCTAAACCAACTTTTCTCATAAATCTTCGGATTGAAGCATCAGTGTGTTCAGGTTGGTAGTAAAACATGTGGTATCTAACTAACAAGAAAATTCTATCAACATCATGATTTGAGAGACGTAGGCGTCTTGCGATATTCTTTGCCATTCTTGAGCCTATAATTTCGTGGTTATAAAAAGTTGGTTTGCCTTCAGTCTCTTTGTAAGTGTGTGGTTTGGCAATGTCGTGCAGGAGTGTAGCTAAACGAACAACGGGATCTTTTGATGGACAACTACCAACTGCATCCAAGTTGTGAGTCCAAACGTCAGTGGTATGGTGGCCACCTTGCATGACGCCTTTTCCATCAAGAAGTTCTGGCAAAATATATTTTAGTAAACCAGTTTGGTCCAAGATTTCGATAGCCTCTTTAGGAAAGTCACTCTTGAGCATCTTTAAAAATTCATCACGAATTCTTTCGAAGCTAATATGTTTTAAAAGTTGGGAATTTGTCACGATTGCTTCAAAAGTAGCATCTTCTATCTGCATATTTAATTGAACAGAAAAGCGAACGGCGCGCAACATTCGCAGCGCATCCTCAGAGAAACGTTTGTTAGGGTTTCCCACAGTTTTGATGATTTCTGATTCAAGGTCTGCAATTCCTTCATGAAGATCAATAATGGTGTAATCTTTTGGCTCTAAAATCAGGGTATCGGTTTCAGAACTAAAGTTAATTGTGTTCAAAAACGATTGGTTTATTTTGAGAGCGAGTGCATTAATAGTAAAGTCACGACGGCTCAAATCACCTTCTAAAGTTTCACCCCAGGTAACTTCACTTGGCCTGCGGTGATCAGTGTACACACCGTCAGATCTAAAAGTTGTAATTTCATAAATATCTTTCTGTTTTGATTGGCTGTTTGTGTCAGTTTCTTCAGCTGCCTGTTTGTTTTGCAGAGATTCATGAATTTTTGTGGCTTGCTCGAGGTTAATAACTGGAGATTCAGTTTGAGTTGGTGCTTTTGCAGGTTTTTGTTTTGCTTCTTCTGCAACAACTGAACGTCCCATTTGCTCAAGTAAGTGCTCTCGAGCTACGCCAACAGTGCCAAAAGTATTTTCATAAAAGTGCTCAGGAAAAATTTCTTGAATTTGTTCAGGTTTTGCATTGGTAGTAAAGTCATAGTCTGAAGCGGTTAATAGAGTCGCATTTTGACTATTTTCTTTGCCGAATGCATCAAGCAAAGTGTCTCTTACCGCGCCACCAACGATATAAGCTTCAAAACCATTTTTTTGAAGTAAGTACAGAATGTAGAGGGCTTCAATAGAGACAGTAATAGTGTGTGATTCTAACATAATCTAAATTGATTCTACCAGACAAGAGGTAGTCGTTTCAACTACTATAAAATAACTGACAAATGATATAGTACTTATATGCAGTGGAAGAAAAAATCAAGTAAAGTTCCAAGAAATATAGACGAGTTACGTAAGATTGTCTTTGAAAACAGAAATATTAGTGAGTCCGAAACTCAAGAATTCTTAGATCCGACTTCACCATATAAGCTAAGTTTAAAAGAGCTTGGGTTTGTTGTCAAAGAGTTTCAGAATGCAGTGAAGCTAATCAAAAAAACAATAGAAAATGATAAAAAAATTGTTATTTTTGGTGATTATGACGTTGATGGAATCTGTGCGAGTGCCATTTTATGGCAAGTGCTATTTAAGTTGTATAGAACAGCACACCCCGAAGGTTTAAATCATCCAGTGCCATTTATTCCCCATAGAGAAAAACATGGATATGGAATTACGAAAGTGGCATTAGATGAGATTATTGAGGCTCATGGGCCACAGCTCATAATTACTGTTGATAATGGAATTGTGGCCCATGAGCCAATAGCATACGCAAAAGAAAAAGGTATTCAAGTAATTTTGACAGACCACCACCAACCTGAACTAGAAAATGAAAAACCAATTTTTCCAGTTGCAGATTTTGTTTTGCATAGCACTCGGTTATGTGGGGCAACCGTCGCTTGGATGTTAGCCAAAGAATTAGACGAAAACCAAGCAAAAAAACTATTAGATTTAACCGGTATCGCAACCATTGCAGATCAAGTTCCGTTACTTGGTGCAAATAGAAGTTTTGCAAAGTATGGAATACAAGCAGTACAAGAAAGTGAAAATATCGGGTTGATTGCTTTGTGTAAATCAGCAGGAGTTGCCCCAAAAAATGTTACTGAAGGAACAATTGGTTTTGTAATTGCTCCAAGAATTAATGCAATAGGTCGTTTAGAGCATGGGCTTGATGCGTTACGGTTACTTTGTACTCAAAATAAAAAACAAGCAGAAGAACTAGCTCACTTTTTAACTCAAACAAATTTCTCTAGACAAGATTTAACAAAACAGATGTTGGATGAAGCCAAAATACAGGTGGCTCAATTTGCCGATGAAAGTATCATCATTGTACAATCAGACAAATTCCATGAAGGAATTTTGGGATTAATAGCAGGTGGTTTGGTGGAAGAGTTTCATAAACCGGCAATCGCAATCTCCGTAGGGCCCGAGTTAGCAAAAGCATCTGCTCGTTCAGTCTATGGGGTTAATATTGTAGATATTCTGAGAGAGATTAAAAGTGACTTGGTGAGTGTTGGTGGGCATCCACTCGCAGCTGGTTTCAGTTTTTTACCTCAAAATCTAGAGCTCATTCGTACAAAATTGTTTGCATTAGCTCAAAACGGAATCAAAGCAGAACAATTAGAAAAATCATTAGTTATTGATTGTGAAATTCCAGTTGGGCTAGTCGCTATAAAAACAGTAGAAACTCTTTCTGACTTTGAGCCATACGGAATGAAAAATCCTCAGCCAGTTTTTGAGATACGAAACCTTAAAATTCTAGAAATAAAAAGTTTGGGAAAAGAGCAAGAACATATTAAATTAAAAGTAATTGATTCAAAAAATAAGGATAAAGCAATATCTTTTGACTGTTTGGGTTGGAGAATACGTTCAGCATTCACTGAACTACAAGTTGGTGATGAAGTTGCGGTTGTAGGAACTTTGGACATAAATGAGTGGCGAGAAAAACAGTATCCCCAGATGGTTCTAAAAGACATTCACACTATCTAACTCTTTTAGATTTTAGTAGTGTGCGTTTTATTTGAGTTCTACGTTTTTTTTGTTGGTTCTCGGTTTTTTTTGAATCAATAGTGTAAACTTCATTTGGAAAGAGCGTCTGTGAAGCAACTTCAGTTTTTTTTAAATTAAATAATTCATGCGCTTGTTCAAAGTCATATAAGTAGTTCATATAATCAATTTGGTTAAAAATAATAATCTCAATTGGTTTTGTACTTGAAGAAATCTTAACGTTTATCCGTAAAAATTTTACGCTATTCGATTGACCTCTATTTGAATCGACTTTATGGTCAGGTGTTACTTTTGCATCAGGGTCAATCTTTTTGATTTCTTCAATAATGTTATTAAGCATTTGTGTTCTTTTTCCGTTTGGAACAACGAACAAATAGCCAGTGGTATCTTCTAACTTTTCTTTGAGTTCTATCGATATTTTTTTTCTATCTCTTTGTTCTAGTTTTGATTTGTAAAATACTTTTCTCAAAATGGAGAAGTCAGATTTTATTCTTGTGCTTGCTAATACAAAACCGATTTTTTGAACTTTCCTCATTCGACAGTTAAATTTTTTAATATACAGATCCTTATCGTTTTTTCTCGTAATATATCTTTGGGCTGATTGTAGTGAAGAAAAAGTTGCAACACATCGATTTGTTTTATTGCTATGTACAGAAAAAATATCTCTCTCATAAATTGTTCCATCTTTTCCTTCGTATAGTTTTGCCTCAAATAATGTTTGAAATGAGTTGAGTAATGCCCTATTTTGTTGAGTTGTGTTTTTTTCTTGTAGTTCTAGAAATAGTAGAGCAAGTAAATCTTGACGTAGTATTTCATATTTCAACCTAGAAGTGCTATCTTGAGAATTGAGTAGCCTCAGTCTTGAAGCAAAGCTTGTTGTTGAGGTAGTTGTGTTATCGAGCAAACTAAGTTCAAATTGCATTTCAAGAAAATAGGAGTTAATGAGCTCTTTGATGAAAGCATCGGTTAAAGTGTAAACTTCACTCATTTTTTTCTGAATTTCTATATCAGAGCGTGTTGCTAATTTTGGAAACAAATTTTGAGTTGCTGAAATAAATATAGTATCAATTTTTTTATCTGCTTCTGATGTACTTGGCAAGGCAAGCAAAGAGAGAATAGTTCTTGCTTGTTCTGTTCCAACGAGTTCCACAAGGAAACGTAATAAAGCAAAAGTATTATTACTGAGCGTTCGAAGATAGAAAACGGAATTGCCAGTTCTGATGCTTGTTTCATAAAAAACCACCCAGTTGAGGGTGGCGGGCCTATTATATAAGGATATCGTATATGTGCAACTTACGGAATTAGTGGTAAAATGTATACTTAACAAATAAATACGCAAAAAATTTGCTGACAACAAATGAGTGTTGGAATATTCCAACCGCGTAGCCTTAATAAGCCGGGTATGCCCGTAATAGCAGGAAAAAAGTATTAGACAAGGTGGCACCGCTTTTTGCTTAACACGTCAAAAGGCCCTTTCAACAATTAGGAAGAGGCATGGCGTGTTTTTTTGTGCCTCACAGTAAAAGGAGTGTGTATGTTAAAAAGTCGTACATTGGTTAGAAAGACACCAGAATTAGTTGGTGAAGTTGTAACAATAAGTGGCTGGGTTGCAACAAAAAGAGATCATGGAAAAATCACATTCATTGATTTGAGAGACTATACCGGTAGTGTTCAGTGTGTTGGTTTCAAAATCATGGGAGAGTTAACCACTGAATCTGTGGTTAGTATTACTGGACTTGTCAAAGCTCGACCAGAAAAAATGATAAACAAAGAATCAGAGACTGGGACAGTTGAGATTGAAGTTCAAGAATATGAAATTTTGAACAAAGCAAAAGAGCTGCCAATCCAAGTTGAAGGAGATGGTTATGAAATCAAAGAAGAGGTTCGGTTAAAGTATAGATACCTTGATTTACGTAGAAACAGAATGAGAAGCACTTTGAGAATGCGTTCAAAGTTAATTCAAGCGTTCCGAGAATACTTATTTGAAAAAGAATTTGTAGAAGTTGAAACTCCTCTGTTGTCTTTGGCAACCAAAGAAGGTGCGCGTGACTTTATTGTTCCTTCAAGGTTTAACCCAGGAAAATTTTATGCACTTCCACAGAGTCCACAACAATACAAGCAATTATTGATGACAGCTGGTGTGGAAAATTATTTTCAAGTTGCCCGTTGTATTCGTGACGAAGATTTGCGATCAGACAGAGGTTTTGAGTTCACTCAACTTGATATTGAGATGAGTTTTGTTGAGCAAAAAGATGTCATGGAAACAGTAGAAGCAATGACAAAATTTGCAGTTAAAAAGGCTGGTGGAAAGTTAAAAGATGAAACGTTCCCAGTCTTTACTTATGATGAAGCAATCAAAAAATTTGGTGCTGATAAGTTTGACTTACGAACTGAAGAAGAAAAAAAGGCTGGCGTTTTAGCATTTGCTTGGGTGGTTAGCTTCCCATTCTTTAAGAAAGTAGATAAAGCTGATGCGGCAGAAGTTGCAGATGGTAAAAGTGGTTGGACATTTACTCACAACCCATTTTCAACTCCAATACCAGAACATGTTGAGCAACACCTAGCAGGTGAGAATATTGAGCAAATTGTCACAGCACAGTATGACTTAGTTTGTAACGGACATGAGGCTGGTGGTGGGAGTATTCGTGCTCACAAACCAGAAGTTCTCAAGGCTACATTTAAAATAATGGGTTATTCAGAAGAAGAAACACAGCAAAGTATTGGTCATATGCTTGAGGCATTTGAAGTTGGTACACCTCCACATGGTGGTATTGCACTTGGGCTTGATCGTTTAGTAATGTTGTTAGCAGGAGAAACTTCACTCAAAGAGGCGATTGCATTTCCTATGACTTCAACAGGAAAAACAGCTGTTATGGATGCCCCAGAGGCTGTGAGTGAAAAACAACTTGCTGAGCTCCATATTAAAGTTGTCATGCCTGAAGTTAAATAACTTGTTACAATTAGAGTAGTTATGAAGCGTTTGAAAGCAAAAAGAAATTACTTGCTCGCTAGTGTTTTGGTAATTATAGTTACCATTGCTATTTATGGCAGTATTGATGCACTTATTTTTAATCACAAGAAACAAGAGCTTATCAATAATGTGTATTTGGTCCCAGTTACAGCAATTCCAGTATTAAAAGACAAGCTTGCATATGAAATATTTGCGCAAGGAGTGACTGCAAAATCTGCCTATGTTGAAGACATTGATACGGGAACTATTTTATTTGAGAGAAACAGTGACAGAATCTTATTACCTGCCTCGACCACAAAATTGATGACTGCGTTAGTTGCTTTAGAAGAATATCAAGTTACAGACGTAATTACTGTTCCTAAGATGCCAAAGGTTGAGGGACTGAAATACGAGTTTACTCAAGGAGAACAACTTTCTGTTGGTGACTTACTCAAAGCTGCTTTAATTCAATCAAGTAATGATGCTGCTTATATTTTAGCTCTCTCTTCAGAAAAAGGATTTGATGGTTTTGTGGCTAGAATGAACGAACTGTCAGCTGAATTGAGACTAAAAAACACTCACTATGAGAATCCCGCAGGATTTGATACTGATTCCCAGAGAAGTTCTGCCCACGATTTAGTTATTTTGAGTAAAAAGTTCATGAAAAACGATTTTTTAGCTTCTGTTGTAGCAACAAAAGAAACAGTAATTACTGATCTTTCTGGAGAATTTGAGCATTATTTAGCCAATACTCATCAGCTACTTGGAGAGGACCCAACGGTTGTTGGTATTAAAACAGGAACGACGGAAGGTGCTGCACAAGTTTTAATTACACAGTTTATTCGTGATGGCCATACTATTATAGTAGTGGTAATGGGGAGTGATGATAGATATCTAGAAACTACTGCTTTACTTGATTGGGTTTTCAGTGCATACGAGTGGACCAATCCTCAGGATTTGATCTATTAAGTAGCAGTTGAAAAGTGTTATACTTGAAAATATAGAAAGCATTTTTATGAAAGTTACAATTATTGGCACAGGATTTGTAGGAGTAGTCACAGCAGCAGTGTACGCTTCTTTTGGTCATACAGTTGTAGGTCTTGATATCGATGAAAAAAAGATTCAAGCTCTGCGAAACTCAAAAGTTCCATTTTATGAACCAAACCTCGAAGAGTTGTTAGCTCAGACTCAAAAAGAAGGAAATCTTACTTTTACTACTTCATATAAAGAAGCAATTACAGATTCAGATGTGATTGTTGTAGCAGTCGGAACGCCTTCGGCTTCTGACGGAAATGCAGATTTAAGATTTGTTTTTGCTGCTTGTGAAAGTTGCGCTCCGTACTTAAAGGAAAAAGCTGTTGTGGTAATAAAATCAACTGTTCCACCTGGAACTTTGCCAGAAGTTGCAGAGCACATAGAAAAATTTACCAAAGTTGATTTTGCCACTGCTTCTGTCCCTGAATTTTTAAAAGAAGGCACGGCTGTTCATGATACTTTGCACCCTGATAGAGTTGTTATTGGTACAAAAAAAGACTACGCGTTTGAAGTACTAGCTGATCTGCACAAACCATTACAATCTCCTATTATTCGAGTGAGCCCAGAATCTGCTCAGATGGCAAAATATGCTGCAAATGCATACTTGGCAACTAGAATCACTTTTATTAACCAGATTGCAGATTTATGTGAAAAAAATGGTGCTGACGTTCAAGAAGTGATTAATGCGATTAGTGAAGATAAAAGAGTTGGTGGACATTACTGGTATCCTGGTTTTGGATACGGTGGTTCTTGTTTTCCAAAAGATGTGAAGGAGCTTGCGCATTATTCTCGATCAGTTGGTGAAGACGGTAACTTATTTAATAAAATCAATGAAATAAATGAGTACAGAATTTCAAAACTGTTGGGACAATATTCCAAGAAGATTGGTGGTTTTGCAGGAAAAACAGTTGCTGTTTTAGGATTATCATTTAAGCCAAACACAGATGATATGCGCGAAGCACCAAGTGTAAAAGTAATTCCTTATTTAGTGTCAGAAGGCGCAACAGTACGAGGGTTTGACCCAAAGGCATTAGAAGTAGTGAAATACTTTATTGCTGAAAATGAAAAAATCACGTACTATGAACAAATTGAGAAAGCCTGCGAGGGTGCTGATGTGATACTCGCTTTAATTGAATGGTCTGAAATTGTTGCGTATGACTTTGCAAAGGTAAAAGATGGAGCCAAAGAACAATTCTTCATTGATGCACGTAACCAATTTGATCCAAAGAAAATTGAAAAAGCAGGATATAAATATTTTGGAGTTGGAAGATAACTGTCTATGGAGCAACCAAAAATTTTGATAACAGGTGGAACTGGTTTTGCGGGTTCTCATTTAGTTGAGGTACTGCTTGAACAGGGATTTAAAGATATTCATGCAACCACTTTTTCTGGAGAAGATAAGTTTGTTTCTAGTTTGATTGGGGCAGATCATATTCATAAACTAAATTTAACGAGTAAAGAAGAAACCTCTGAATTTTTTAAGCAGTTACAACCAACTCAAATATATCATCTGGCTGCATTGGCAGCAGTTGGTAAAAGTTTTGATGAAGCTGACAAAGTTTTAATGAACAATATAACATTGCAACAAAACGTATTGTTAGCAGTTCGTGACCATTGTAGCAAAGCAAGATTACTAGTTGTTGGTTCGGCAGAAGAATACGGAGTAAGTATCTCAGAAGACGAGATCCCAGTTTCTGAGTCACACCCATTTAGACCAATAAACCCGTATGCAGTATCTAAAGTTGCTCAAGACATGCTTGCGTATTCATATTTCGTTTCTTATGGTTTAGACATTGTGACAGTCAGACCTTTTAATCACATCGGTGAACGTCAATCTACGGATTTTGCTATCCCTGCATTTACAAAACAAATTGTTGCAATTGAGAATGGTCAGCAATCAGAATTAAAAGTAGGAAGTTTGACAGCAATTCGTGATTTTACTGATGTTAAAGATATGGTAAGAGCATATAGTATTGTTATGAATAAAGGCCTGACTGGGGAGGCTTACAATATTGGTTCTGGGGTTGGTCTAAAAATGAGTGAAATGCTAGATAAGTTAATCAAGCTTTCAGATAAGCCAATTACTGTGACAACAGATGAATCAAGAATGAGACCTCATGATATTCCTAAAATGGTGTCAAATAGTGCTAAAATAGAAGCATTGGGTTGGAGCCCAACAATTCCACTTGATCAGACAGTTGAGAGAATTATTAATTGGTATAGGAATAATCAATAGTAAGGAAATTTATGAAAAAAGCATTCATCACAGGTATTACAGGACAAGACGGTTCTTATTTAGCAGAGTTGCTCCTAGAAAAAGGATACAAAGTTTACGGTTTGACTAGAAGAACCAGTACTCAAAATTTTGAGCGTATCTCACAAATTATTCACCATGAAAATCTCGAACTTATTTCTGGAGATTTGATTGATCAGCACTCACTTACCTATGCTTTAAAAGATATACAACCAGATGAAGTTTACAATTTAGCAGCACAATCATTTGTGAAGGCAAGTTGGGATCAGCCGGTTTTAACTGGTGAGTTTACCGCACTTGGGGTTACTAGAGTTTTGGAGGCAATGCGTTTAGCCTGCCCTCATGCAAAATTTTACCAAGCAAGCTCAAGTGAGATGTTTGGCAAAGTGCAAGAAGTTCCACAAAAAGAATCGACACCATTTTATCCAAGATCACCTTATGGCGTAGCTAAAGTGTATGGACACTGGATTACTGTGAACTACAGAGAGTCATTCAATATGTTTGCAGTTTCTGGAATTTTATTTAATCACGAGTCTCCAAGAAGAGGGTTAGAATTTGTAACTAGAAAAATTGCTAACAGCGTGGCCAGAGTTAAGTTGGGCAAGCAGGATTTTGTTGAGTTGGGTAATTTAGATGCTAAGCGCGATTGGGGATACGCAAAAGATTATGTTGAAGCAATGTGGCTTATGTTGCAAGAAGATACTCCAGACGATTACGTGATTGCAACAGGTGAGACTCACTCAGTTAAGGAATTTTTACAACTCAGTTGTAAGTTTGCAGGTATTCCTGATTGGGAAGCAATATACAGACATAATCCAAAGTTTGATCGTCCTGCAGAAGTTGATTTACTAATTGGTGATCCAAGTAAAGCAAAACAAAAGTTGGGCTGGCAGCCTTCAATAGACTTTGAAGGTTTGGTGAAATTGATGGTAGAAGCCGAACTTGAAAAAGAAGCTGGGCTGAAAAACTAAAATTAATAGAAAGTATCAGAATGCAACAAAAAGCTATTGTTATTATTCCAACTTATAATGAAAAAGAAAACATTCAAAGGGTTGTACCATTACTTTTTGAACAGTTTGAAAAAGTTACAAATTGGGATATGGGTGTTTTAGTTGTTGACGATACTTCTCCAGACAAAACATACGATGTTGTGAAGCAAATGCAAAAAAAATATAAAAAGTTGCATTTGTTAGTGAATCCAGAAAAAGCTGGACTTGGTGGAGCTTACTTAAAAGGAATGGCTGAGGCTTTTAATAACCTAAAAGCTGAGGTCGTCTTTGAGTTTGATGCTGATCTTTCTCATGACCCTACAAAAATTCCTGTATTTATGAGAGCCATTGATGAAGGTGCAGATATGGTTGTTGGTTCTCGATATATTAAAGGTGGCGGTATTCCAAGTAATTGGGGAATTCATAGAAAGTTTATGAGTGTTGTTGGAAATCTAGTAGCTCAAACGTTACTCACTAACTTTACTATTAAAGACTGGACTGGTGGTTTCAGAGCGTTACGAAAAAAAGTCTACACAGCGGTTGTCCACAAAATAACCGATAGAGAGATGCTAGGATATACATTTCAGATTGGTTTTTTGAATGTAGCAGTTCGTTCTGGATTTAAAATTGTTGAAGTTCCATTTAAGTTTGTGGATAGAACTTTGGGCGAATCAAAGTTACCATTATCTTATATGAAAGATACTTTATCCTACTTGTTCAGATTAAGATTTAATGACTTGTTAGCAAGTCGTGTTTTTAAATTTTTGGTTGTGGGTGGTGTTGGTACTTTAATTCAACTCACTTCACTACAGATATTTAGAAATGTATTGCCTGATTTTGAGTTGGCTTTTCTCTCAAAGTTTATTTTAGCAACATTTTTGAGTATAGAAATTGCGATTGCATCAAATTTTTTACTTAATAATTCTTGGACTTTTGCTGACAAGAAACTTGAAAAGTCGCGTATGCTAGCAAAATTTTTGCAATTTAACGTAACTTCGAGTGGTTCAATAATAATTCAACTGATTGTTAATTTTTTAGGAGAACGTTTTGTTGGTTTGAAAGATTTGTTTACACTACCGATTATCGGCATGACTATTGATACTGGAATAGTTTTTGCAATGCTTGGTATTATCATCGGTTTATTTTGGAACTTTTTTGCATACAATAAATTCATTTGGAAGTCAAAATAAACAGTATTTATGAATTGGATTAAATCGTATCTGCCCAAAAAATTAGAGCTAAAACATCTCATTTTGGTAATCGTTTTGTTAGGGGCAAGTTTTTTACGCCTCTATAACATTCCTAGTACTGTTCAATTTCTTGGTGACCAAGGCAGAGATGCTATGGTTGTAGCTGGAATTTTTAGAAATCTTGACCCTGTTTTTATTGGTCCAGTTACTAGTGTGGGGAACATGTATTTGGGACCTCTGTATTACTATTTTATGGTTCCATTTTTAATGCTGACCTATCCTAGTCCGATGGGGCCTGTTTATGCAGTTGCATTGTTAGGAATTCTTACTGTTTTCTTGATGTACTTTTTGGGCAAGCGTTTTTTAGAAGAAAAAACTGCTCTATGGGCAAGTGTCCTGTTCGGTTTTTCTGCTGTGGTTGCACACAACACCCGATTCAGTTGGAATCCAAACCCGGCACCTATTGTTTCTTTATTGATGATGTTTTTCACTTATAAGGCATTGAAAAAAGATGTGCGGTACTGGATTGCGGTAACGATATGTTTTGCCGTGCTGATTCAGTTACATTACTTAACAATACTTTCTGGAGCTGGTTTTGGAATACTTTGGATTTACCAACTAGTAACCAAAATGAAAGAAAAAAAATCAGTTAAAAAAATGCTCACGGCAACTTGTATTGGGGCGTTTATATTTTTAGTTTCTTTAACACCACTTATTTTATTTGATTTAAAACATGATGGTTTAAATCGCAACGCTTTTTTAACAATTCTTACAAAAGAAGATGCTTTTAGTAAAGTTGTTGCTGAAGATACAAACCCGATTACCCAAGCGCTACTTGACCTGAGGTTTAGAAGTGAGCTCATTGTCACTGATATTTCTATTGGTAAACATACTGGAAATACCAATTTTATTATTACAATAGCGGTGTTAGTTATTTTTAGTTTTCAGTTATATCAAAGACACAAACAAAAAAAAGCTCATATTGGCGAGCTCGTTTTGGCAAGCTTTTTGTTTACAGGAATTTTAGGAACATCATTGTATAAACAAAATATTTATGAGCACTATATTGCATATTTATTTCCAGTGATATTTTTTGTATTGGGATCTGTTCTAAACTATTTAAGCTCAAAAAAGGTTTTTGGTTATCTTGGGATTATTATCTTTGTTGTTTTATTTGTTAGATTCAACTATCGTCACGCACAAGTGATTTTAAAGTCACTAGGTTGGACAATAGCACATATTCAATCAGTTGCTAAAACCATAGAGGATAGAGTTACAGCTGGTGAAAAATATAACATTGTGCTTCTTAATTCAACAGGTGATATTAGGGCACAAAATTATAGATATTTTTTGACAACTTCAGATAAACCTCCAGTACCAGAAGATCAGTTCGGTGAAGTTGATACAATCTTTATTATTGATGAGGAAAGAAAGATTGAGAGAGAAGTAGATTCTCCAGTATATGAAATTGTGACTTTCCCAAATAAGGTTCCTGAAGAGGTCTATCTTATTCCAAATGGTCCTGAAATTACGGTCTTAAGGAAAAATACCAAGTAGTGTATTATGCAATTATGAAGAAACCTTATTTATCTGTAATAATACCTTCTTACAATGAAATAAAAAATATCGAGCGTGGTGTATTGACTGAAGTTCTTCAGTATTTGCAGAAACAGACATATGAATGGGAACTAATCATGAGTGATGATGGTTCCTTAGATGGAACAGCAGAAGCTTTAGATACTTTTGCTAAAGAGGATAAAAGAATCAAGATTTTACATAATGTTCACGCCGGAAAAGCACCAACTGTAAAATCAGGTATGCTTGCAGCTTCTGGTGAGTGGCGACTCTTTACTGATTTTGATCAATCAACTCCACTCGAAGATGTAGAAAAATTATTGAAATATACCAAGGAAGGTGTTGAGGTTGTTATTGGCTCAAGAGAAATTGTTGGTGCCAGAAGAACAAAAGAGTCTTTCTTAAGGCATCTTATGGGAAGAGTTTTTAATATTTTAGTTCAAGTTATGGCTATCCCAGGTTTCTTAGATACCCAGTGTGGCTTTAAACTATTTTCTGAAAAGGCTACAAAAGATTTATATAATTCACTCTACATATATGGCAAGATGGAAGAACGAAGAGATGCTTTTACGGGTGCTTTTGATGTTGAATTGCTTTATTTAGGTTTAAAAAAGGGCTACGTTCTAAAAGAAGTTCCTATTAATTGGAGAGCACACGAGTCAGACAGAGTGAGCCCAATTAAAGATTCATTGAGAATGATCAGAGACATTGCGGCAATCAGAATCGCTGATCTGAGAGGTAAGTACAACTAAAAAAAGATGTTATTATTCGTTCTGTTTTTTATTGTTTTGGTTCTATATTCAGTTTTTTCTTACATTTTAACTGAACCTAATTTGGTTTTGAGCTCTCATCCTACTTATTGGAATTTTCAGCTCTATATGTGGGAACGTTTCTACGGAAATCCTCAATTTATCACTGGGGTTTTTGTTTTTTTGGTACTCATGATGTTTCTTTGTTATTTATGGATTATTTTTAAATTAAAAGAACGAAAAATAGAATTTAAACTTAATATTGAATCAAATTACTTGTGGGCTTATAAAGCATTACTTCTGCCTTTATTTTTTTCTTACAATGCGCTTTCGCATGATATTTTTAATTATTTATTTAATGCAAAAATGGTTTTGGTGTACGGCTACAATCCGCACATAAAAACAGCATTAGATTTTATAAATATTGATTCTTGGGTGCGTTTTATGCACAATATTCACACAACTGCGCCATATGGGTACGGTTGGACAGCACTTTCCTTAATTCCTTCTTTTTTAGGACAGGAAAAGTTTTTGCTGACACTTGTTTTATTCCGTCTGTTTATGATTTGTAGTTTGTTCTTTTTGTATTTTGCTCTCCAACATTTATCACAGACTTTGAATAAGAGAAAACTATATGTACATGAATTGGCTTTGGTGTTTTTGAATCCGCTATTGTTGTTAGAAGTCGTTTCTAACTATCATAATGATTTGTGGATGATGGCTCCAGCAGTATTTGCCGTGAGTATGCTTTTAAGATTGTTGCAAGAGAGTGGCTCTCAGGGTAAATTGAAAAATAAAGCACTGTATTTTATTGCAGCAACTTTGTTTTTGGTTTTCTCTATTTCAATTAAACTTGTTACTATTGTGATTGTACCGATATTTATAATTGGCTTTTTAATTATATTTTTCTTGCAAAGGTATTCACAGCTAATTCAAGCAAGGTTCAAGATTCCAGTGCCAACAGTTTTTATCTCTCAGGGATTATTATTTTTGACTAGGTCGATAGAAAAATTGTTACCAACAATACTTGCAATACTATTATTTATTCCACTTTTTACTGCTCGATCTCAACAATTTTTGCCTTGGTATTTAGTATGGATTTTGGTTTGGGTACCATTTATTAAAAACAAAGCACTCAAAAATACCATACTAGTTTTTTCACTGAGTTCTTTACTCAGATATGTTCCTTGGCTTAAAAATGGTTTTGAGTATTCATCTGAAATTTTGTTGCAACAAAAAGTTATAACTTGGCTGATTCCTGTGGTTTATTTATTTACTAGAATAAAAGATCTCACCATTACTAATAAAAAACTGAGTAGAATGTAATTATGGTTAACTTTTTAATTATTTTAGGTTTAGCATTTTTATATTTAGTGACTCATTTAGCTGGCTTGCTCGAGTTACCAGTATTTGCTGATGAAGCAATTTATATTAGATGGTCACAGTTGATTATTGATGAGCCACTAAGGTATTTATTCTTTGCAATGAACGATGGCAAAACGCCACTATTTTTTTGGTTGTTAACTCCATTTCAATTTTTATTTAGTGATCAACTCTATGCAGCTCGATTTGTTTCGGTTCTAATCGGTTTGGTTCAAATGCTAGTGGTTATGAAGATAACATCTCTACTTACAAAAAATAAGAAAACAATGTATCTGTCTGGTTTGTTAGTCATGATTTTACCTTTTTGGTACTTTCATCACAGAATGGCACTCACAGATGGTCTGTTAGTATTACTAATTTCTGTCAGTATGTTGTTTTTAATTAGAGAATTTACTGGCCAAAAATCTGTAAATAAAGTGACAGTGAAATCACTTTTAGAAGTTTTATTAAAAAAACCAACTGTAATAAATGTTGCCTTAGCAGGGTTCTTTTTTGGATTATCTTTATTTACTAAAATTCCGGCAATTTTATTTGTACCAAGTTTGTTTTTACTTAGCTTTTTGGTGCCTCAAAGAACAAACAGCAACGTACTTTTAGCTGCTTGTAAAGTTTTTGTTTCATTTGGAATTGGAATGGCGATGTTTGCAGCACTAAAAGTTGTGCCTTCATTTCCTCAATTATTTGGTAGAGGCAGTGATTTTCTTTTTCCTCTAGGAGAACTTCTTGCGGGTAGATGGAAAGAGACAATTTTAGGATTACCGGTATACGCTGGATACTTTTTTTCTTACATGACTCCAACCTTAATTTTACTTTTATTGTTTGGGCTCTTTGGTAAGAAGAATAAAACCTTAGTACATATTTTTTTTTGGTCTGGACTATTATATTTCTTACCAGTGGGTATTATGGGCAAAGTCGTATATGCGCGATATTTGTTTCCGGCAGTACTTCCTTTTACCCTTGCAGCTGTGTTTGCAATAGAAGATTTGTTTGTTTGGAGTAAAACAGTTGCTAAAAAAGTCACCCTGCATCTTGTGTCTGTCGGGTTTTTAGTGCTTTTGCTATCAAATACAGTTGCTTATTCTGGAATATTTATGATTTCCTCAATAACAGATCATACTAAAATACCTTTTGTATCATCTGATGTTGTTCAATATTTAGCTGAGTGGTCTTCTGGGCATGGACTGTATGAAACAGCGCAGTTTTTAAAAGAAGAGGCAAAAGATACGACCATTGCAGTTGCTACGGAAGGGTATTTTGGCTCACTACCCGATGGCTTGAACCTCTATTTTCACAGGAGAGATGTTTCAAATATTTCTATAGATGGAGTCGGATATCCGGTTGGGGGAATACCAGAAAAATTTGCTAAAAATGCACGTAACTTTGAAAGAAAGTGGCTTGTTGTAAATTCTCATAGGATGAATATTGATCTTGATAGAAAATATTTGCTCAAAGAGTATTGTAGACCTTTTAATGCACCTTGTTTGCAAGTGTGGGATATCACTGAATTGTTTGAAACGTTAGTTGTTAATTAAGATTGATTTAGCAGGTATAAACTTTATTTTAGCCTATTTACATATACACATCTAATACATATAATAAGAGCTTGCCCAAAATATATTTGGTATAAAATGTTCAAACAGATTTTATATTATATAAATCAGTTTTCGCTTCCAGACTCTTTAATAAGGGTTAATAAATTGTTTTTCGTTAAAGACCAGAGCTTTGAGTTAATGAAGTTAAGAAATAATTTTATATTTCGGCATGCTTGTATGACTCCACTAACTATCCTCTCATGTACTTTAGATAACTTAGAAAAAAATTCGAATCGAAAAGAAAAGATTGAAACTATTGAAGTTGCCAGAGAAGCAGTGTGTCACTTAAGCAAATTGATAGCATCCGTTACTAAATCAGAAGAAAAAGAACAAAAGTTCAATGTTACTGAAGCGATTAACGAAGCGGTTTTTTTGTTTAAAAGTAAGACTGGTTGCACAGTTTACTACTCAAATTTTCTTCCTAAAAAATTAAAGATTCTTGGAAACAAGTTATACCTTCAAGAGATTATTATTTGTTTGTTAAATAATGCTTACGAAGCTTATCAAGACAAAAAAGTAGTACATATTAGTTTATCTGTCAGGATAATTAAAGGGCAGATTTTTCTGGGAATAGTTGATTTTGCAAAGGGCATGACTCAGTTGGGTCAAAAGCTGGCCTTGGTTAAGGGCATTAGTTATAAAGAAAACGGTTTAGGACTTGGACTTTCTTTTGTGAAGCAAACAATAGAAGATGAATTTAAAGGTGTATTAAAAATTATTAGTGGTTATGGTGTTGGGACTCATGTCCAGGTGGCAATTCCTATTCGAGAGCCATATAACCAAAGCCTCTTACGGTCTTAATATAGTTTCTATATTTTCCAAGGGTAATTCTCAGCCTTCTAATATACACATCGAGAGTTGACTGTGTCGGTAATTCGTAACTTCCAGACCAAACAATGTCAATAATTTTCTCTCTGCTCACAACTTGGTTTTTATGTCTAATTAAACAGGCAAGGAGTTGAATTTCTTTTTTTCTGATGTGTTGTGTTTTGCCATTGATAACTAACTCACCAGATTCTGGTAAGATTACTAACTTTCCTAAACCAAGCTCTTCACGTACTTTAATTTTTTGCGTATTTAGGAGTTTATTAATTTTAAGGGTGAGTTCAGTGAGTGAAAACGGTTTTGAGATGTAGTCATCAGCGCCATTCTCTAAGCCTTTAACACGTTCTTTTACTTGTGAAAGCTCAGATATAACTAAAACTTTTGTTTGAAAAGAAAAATCAGAAAGAAATTGAGCGACCTCAATACCATCTCCGTCAGAAAGTATTCTATCTAACAGTATAAGGTCGTAAGAAAACTGTTCAAGTTCCTGAATTGCCGATTTCACAGAATCACAGGTGTGACAAAAGAACTGTTTATCTTGGAGGTGCTGTGAAAGTGTTTTTGCTAACGTTTTATCGTTTTCTACGATAAGTATGTTTTTCATAAATTGGGTTATTCTAACATATTATTAATTGTCGACAGTGTATGACGAAATTCTTACATAAACCTTACCTGCGTATTTTTGGGCTTCTTGGCTTAACAATTGCTGAGTTTTGATTTATAATCGCGAGTGCAGACTATTATTCCCGAATAGTGAAGTGGCATCACAACAGATTCTGACTCTGTTATCCTAGGTTCGAATCCTAGTTCGGGATCTTTTTCAAATACATCGCCGTAAACTATTTTAGTATATATAAATTTCTGATCTTGAAGGTATTTAAAGCTGATACAATAGTAGCATGAGACTTAAAGATAAAATTAGATCATATTTTTTAATAAACTATGATTTATTTTTTTTTGTATCTTATTGTATTTTAACCTCATTTATATGTTTTAAACATTTTTTTACATTTTCTTATGATATTGATGAGTATTTTTCAATTTCTTTTTTTAAAAATATACAATTAGATAGCAGGATTATAAATTCTGACCTGGGCAATCCTCCTTTCTTTTATATTCTTGTTAAACTTTATATTTTCTTTTTTGGTTCAAATGAAACTGTAACTAGAATATTACCATTTATTTTTTTTATTTTTTCATATATTGTCTTTTATAAATTACTTAAGATGCTATCTTTTAAGGTATATGATAGGTCAATTCTGTCACTATTATATTTGGGGATGAACCAATTCATATATTTAAGATTTTATTTAAGAGCCTACTCTTTGTTGCTTTTTCTATGTTTAATAACCGTTTACTTAACATTTAAATTGATCAAAATTATTGAAAGAAATGAGAATTTATATAGTATAACTTTTGTCTCATTCTGTTTATTTTTATTGCAATTAATGGGAATATTTACACATTATCTTTATATTTTTTTTAATACTTGTTGGATGGTTTCATTAGTATCTATTCTATTGATGAAAAGGAAAGTTAAAAAAAATAAAATTTTTTTTCTTAAAAGCCTATTTAATAAAAAACATTTAAAGCCAGTATTTATTAGCTATATATCGAGTATTTTTCTCTCGTTAATCCAACTTTGTAATGTTCTATTTCGTGAAGATAAGTATGATTTTGTTCAAAGAAATTACCCTTGGCCAAACTATTCAGGTTGGTTAGTATTATTGAGTAAGTTCAACTTTTGGATTTATATACCAGAGTTGATAAATCTTTGTATTTTTTTATTTATATTTTACCTAATGATTAAAAGTTTACGTCATTCAGGTTTGTTTGAATGTTTAATTCTTTTTTATACTTTACTTTCGTATGCGATTTATTTGTTAACTGATTTACATAATTATTTAAGTCATGCAAAATATTTTGTTTTTTTGATTCCTTTTTTCTATTTAAGTTTATATCTTATTTTAAAAAAAATATATTACTCATAATATTTTTTTAAAGTTATTTTTATTTATTTTTGGGTCTTTCCTAGAATAGCGGCATAACATGTGCTATATTCTTTGAAAGATCATGC
>CAZDWQ010000009.1:0-33231 GCA_964509285.1 uncultured Pseudomonadales bacterium | reverse complement strand
GGCGTTGACCACTATGAGTTATATATAGATGGTAACTTAGAATATGGACCTATTCCTACATCAAGTACAAGCAATAGCGAATACACTCTTACTTATGATAGTAATGCCGGGACATATACTTTAGTGCCAGTCACACCTCTTTTAAATGGCGCTCATACCTGGTATGTGATGGTTTACGATGCCGCTGGAAATAACAATACCTCTGCTACATGGGATTTCACTATCGATACGAGTGCACCTAACTTTGTAATCCAAACAATTGGCCCTCTTAGCACTAACATTTCTGCTCAAGACATAGGCTCTGTCCCTGAAGAAACAATAGAGCTCGAAGATAATGAACCAGAATTCACTGGAACTGGTGAAGTAAACGCAACAGTACAAGTTACTGTACAAATCCCAGGTCAAGGAAACCAAATCATCAACTTCATCATTGGCGCCGGAGGAACTTGGAATTTTCAGCTCGGAATTTTACCAAGAGATGAAATCATAACACTCAATTTCGTGATTACAGATGAAGCCGGAAACGTCAGTGTAATTACTGACCTCAAAATACTAATCATTCAAGAGTATATTATAATTCCGCCAACCCCTACTCCAACGCCAACTCCAGAATTTACTCCCGAACCAAGTCCAGAAGCAACCGCTTCTGCTACCCCAACACCACCGCTACCTACACCAATCATTAAAATTCCTATCCTTCCTCCGAAAGAGATTGTAGAAATAGTTAAAGATCAGATTACCGAAGTTATACCACAACCATTATTTACTATTGCCGCCATCGTTCCTCAAGAAATCCGTCAAGCTATTCAACAAACCGCAGATACTATTGCACCAATTGGTGTCTTGGTTGCAACCGCTGCAATTCCAGTATTTAGTTTTCTCACCCTCCTTTTGCAATTTGGACAACAGTTCTCGTGGGACATCCTCTTAAAAATCCTCCAGGCTTTGGGTTTAATACCTCCTCAAGAACCTCAGGGGATGGTTTTTGACTCACAAACAAACGAACCCGTGCCATTCGCCCTGCTTACTATTACTCTGACAAACGAGAGCGGTGAAAAACTAATAGAGACTGCTGTTACAGATGTCGATGGAATCTATCAAGGAATTCAGCTGCCAATAGGTAAATACCAGATTACAGTCGCCCAACAAGACTACACTTTCCCTACAACAAAAGAACGTCCAGGGTATTTAAGTATTCAAGAATTTTATAAAGGTGAAGAATTCCAGGTCTCCTCAACAAAGCGACAACAACTATTCTTGATTCCAATGGACAAAAAAACCAAAACTGAGTACAAAGCCTCGATTGGAAAAACCGTAAGAGGCATTATAAGAAAACTGAGGTTTATAAACCTATTTTGGCCACTGTTTATTATTTCACTCTTAATCACACTCTTCTATCCAACCTGGATCAATTTTTTGATGCTCATTTTCTATGGTTTGATCCTTATCAAACGGTTCATCAAGTCATTTGAAAAGCCGACTATCTCTGGCTTCATCACTACAACCTCAAATGAACCTGTCCAGAACGCTATTGTACGTATTAGTGACCCTGCTAAAGGCGAACTCGTTTCTATCGTTAATACCGATAAACTTGGCTACCATGAGTCATTCCTTGCCCCAAATAAATATCAGATCCAGATCACTAAAACTGGGCTCCTCTGGGAACGAAAAGACTCACAACTTAGTTTTGAGGAAATAGACGTTACGAAGGAAAGAAAGACTATTGATGCTGTCATGCGAGACATCAAAGACATTTATAAAGAGTTGTTTGGCGAACTTCCATAGAGTTATATACCTAGAACTATAATCGCATAATACCTGCATACTTTTGATCTACTTAAATTGAACAGATTAGACGGTTTTGTGTGAATGATTCAAGACACCCTTAAAGTCCGAAAAGAACTGCATTTTGGGGCGATCAGCCAACTAAGATAGAATTAGCGTTTGCCTAGCAGTCAGTTTTTCCGACTGATAATTCCAGGCTTAAATATGTTTAAGCAAAATCACTGTCTTGTTCAAAGCTAGTACTCAATAATTATCAATAAATACTCCAGGTAGCTAGAACTGCTACTCCTTTTCGCTCTCAAGAAAGCTTGTGTGAGTCAAAAAACAGGCAACTTTACTCACTCAGTGGCCAATTCATCACACTCGTTACTACTTACTAGACATATTTTGATTTATTAAGCTAATTTTATAGTTTTGTCTCATAAGATATTAACTAAAAGGCAAAATCGGTTCCTATAAATAAAGAGTTGCTAACTTGTCGGATGCTGGATAGCGACCCTATTTTAAGCCTATTTTTAATCCCATATCTATAAAGCTGCTTTTCTATGCTTTTTCTTCGCTATTTATAAGATATCTCTATAATTACTGGTCTATTTTCTGTCGCAAAATTTATTATTGCATAATTACCGATTTATTACTGCAAAGCCTGGTGTTATATTATTGCAACGACAATAATTATATTATAAGTATATAAATATAGATGTTTCTGATCATATTTTGAAGCGAAAAAACACCACCCGAAACATTGACTGTTTTGAGTGGTTTTCTTAATAACTCGGCTATGTGAATAATGTGGGGATAGTAGCTAGACTAACCTTCGTGACAAACAAGCCAAGAGGTGAATACGTTGATTTGGGTAACTTAAAAAGAAATGAGTGAATTTAACCTAAGCAAGCTCTTTTTGATGTTTTCTACTTCTTTGAAATAAAATGTACAAAAACCCGGATCCTCAAGTAAAATCTCCACCACTCTGTCATATACTAAATTTATGCTGATTTTATGGCTATGAGTCAATCCTTTTTTATCTACTACCATTTTTAGCAGTCTATCTACATCATTGCTAACTCCAGAGTAAGCTTCAGCTATGTCTAACAACCCAT
This sequence comes from uncultured Pseudomonadales bacterium, assembly GCA_964509285.1. Taxonomy (GTDB): domain Bacteria; phylum Patescibacteriota; class Microgenomatia; order UBA1400; family PJMF01; genus VFLK01. The sequence goes on along the minus strand of CAZDWQ010000009.1, from coordinate 30,346 downwards.
ATTTTTCTATCACAAATGAGGACTCTGTGGCAAGTTTCCATGTCTGAACCGAAAAGATTAGCACATTTGAGTAGTAACTGTTCTGACACTCTTTCAAGATAACGTCAGAAAAGCTTCCAGGTGATAAATATACACCCCTGTTAACTGCCAAGGCCCCTTCAGATATCAGCAGGTTCCGTAAAAATCTGAACTGTTTATCTAGTGAGGAAGATTCCATAAAGACTAAACACTCCCACCTGCCATCCCATTGGTCCCATTTGCTAGATAAAGCCGGAAATTCGCTTTCTAAAAGCATGGTCCCATGATGAGTGATACTTACCGTTGTCACCCCCAGAACTTTTTGAGTAACAATCACTTCCTGTTTCTTGAGAGCAAACAATAGTGACCTGAACCCTCCTCCAGATAACTCTGAAACTAACGCTTGTAGATTAGCTACTGGCACACGGTTTTTAATTTCTCCAACTTGAGAATACAGAGCTAAAAGTATTTTTTGGGTATTTTTCTTCATTCTTATTTAGAAATTCCACTCTCTTATAACTATAATACTAGAATTCGCTTCTTGTTCACCATATTTAATCTGGTATAAATATTATATGCAAATCAAACTATTCTTCAAATATTTTTTATTGCATAATTTCAAATAATATTACTATTCGTTTATATATCTGTTTTTGCGCACTTTTCCACATTTTCTACCCGAATGCTCTTTGTAAGCCTGAGTTTTCAACAATTTTTATAGAAAGTGTTGATTTAAACCTGGTAGCGCAACGCAACGAATACTCGTTTGTTTTTCACTTCACATACTATCATGTTTTTAAACACATTCACACACCCTAGTTTATACATGGTTTTATTGCCAAAAATCACGATCAAAACCTGGAAAAGCATATATAAGCCAAACAGTTGATCTTGTTTGATGTTTATGAAAATCGTGAAATAGAGATACTTTTCCTGCAGAAACAGGTGTTTTTTTACTGCATCTTCCCATTGATACAAAAGTCGAGTGTACTTGAGGTATTGCCAAGTGCACTCGACTTGTCTAGACTTAAGTAAGAGCTGTCTAAAACGTCTAATTACTCTAGAAAATAAGCGCGTTAGAACTACTCAAAAAAATGGCCGTCCAAACAAAGTATATTACCAGCCTCCTCTCTGTCTTTTCCACATTCTTGGAAACTCTCAATGTATCTCGCGATTTAGCTTTGTTGACAATAGAAAAATTCATTGTATTTACTACTACCCGTAAAGAAGTTGATAAAAATTGGACCGAGAACTGGCAGATAAGTGAACTAGAAAAATTTATAACTGCCCAAAACGTGCCTCATAAATCAGCTGTCCTGATGAGAAAGTTTATAACTAACTACACCCCATTCGAAGTTGACATCTACTTGCACGAATTTTTGACCTCACTTAAAATCAGCAACCGCTCTGATTCGACGATCAAAAATTACAGAAGTGACATCCAACAGTTCACAACTTTTGTTGGAGTCAAAAAACTAGAACACCTCTTTGACCCTCAAAACTTGAGAGCTTTCGTGCAAAATCAACTCAAAAGTGGTCTACAAGTTTCAACGATAAAACGCAAACTCTCTAGCATTTCTCAATTTGCTCTCTGGGCTGAATCAGAAAAGATCATTACAGATGCTTCCTTCTGGATCTCTGACATGGAGAACCTGGTTTCAGGAAAGCCTGGTAATTACCCATACAACACAAAAACACAAACTCACTTTGCTTCTGAAAATAGCTCTAAGACCGCAGAAAAAGAGCTTGCAGATTATCTGATTAGCCTTGAGATTGATAGCCATTCTGACTCAACAATCAAAAACTATAAATCAGATATCGGTCAATTCTTGGAATTCTCTAGACAGCCAGATCTGCAAAAACTAATCACTTCAGAGGAGATTAAAAATTTCGTAGTTGCTCAAAAAAAATTAGGACTCAAGATTAGCTCTATCAAACGAAAAGTTACCAGTATTTCACAGTTTGCCCTCTGGGCTGAGGGCCGTGGCGCACTGCAAGGAGTTTCATACTGGATTCACCACTTTCCGAACCAACTGTTTGAGACAGAGAAAGTTGATTCAGCAAGAACCGTTCCAGACCAGAAACCTTTAGTTACTCAAGAGAACTCTACAAATCAACAAAAATTCGAATTAAAAATAAAGCCTACAACTCTGCTTCATGCGTATGATACTAAACCACAAAACCAAGGTTGGAGTTTACCGGTACAAGACTTTACCTCAAGTGAAATAAAAGAAGAAAAACAAGCAATTAAGTCTGAAAAACTTTCTCCTCCAAAAGGTTATACTCTCGCCTTGTTCCATTCTCTTAAAAAACTACAAAATTTCACTGAAGAAGTAAGCAATGACGTAAAAAACAAACAACTTTTGCCTTATATCAACCTGGGAATACTGATTTTTGTCATCATTGGTTTTGGTTTTCTTGGTTATCAACAGTTTGTACAACAAGCACCAACTTCCTTGGCTTTTCCAACTAGCCCAGTACGACCAGATCGAAAACTTTCTTTCCAAGGTCGATTAACAGATACCACACAAAACCCGATAACTTCAGCAACTAACATGGCTTTCAGGCTCTATGACACTGGACCTGGTGCAGGCGGTACGCAACTTTGGAGTTCGGGTACTTGTAGTGTTACCCCAGACCAAGATGGTATCTTCAATGTTGGCCTGGGAGATGACTGTGGCTCAGAGATTACTCAAGATGTCTTCAGTGAAAATTCAAACGTCTGGCTTGAAGTCCAGATAGTTTCAGAAACCTTAACCCCAAGACAAAGTATTAAAACTGTTGCCTATGCCCTGAACTCTGAGACTGTCCAGGGATACCCTATCAGTGCTACTGGAGCAGCAACAACCAACACAATCCTGACAATGGGATCAGGTGGTGAAGTGTTACTTGGTGAAGTATCTCCAAGAATAAAATCAAATTCAGGAACTTTCTCGCTTGAAGCTCAAACACTTAGCTTAGAAACTAGTTCCGGCTCTAATGGAAATATTATTTTGAATCCTGATGGAACGGGTAAAGTAATTGTTCAGTCAAATTTAGACCTAGAAGGTTATCTCTACGCACCTGGAGCAACCTTCTCTGCAACCTATGCTGGTGGCAAAGCACTCGTCACCCGCGGTGGCCCAAGTGGAACGGCAAATATTCAAGAGTGGCAAAATAGTGCCGGAACTGTTCTTTCTTCTGTTGACGAATCAGGTAACATTGGCATTGGAACAAGCAACCCACAAGGCGCTTTTGACATTTCTAAAGATGATGGAAATGCGCTTTTAGACATTTACTTTAACAATACAAATTCTTCTAGTGGTGGCCAGGTTTTACACTTTCAAGGACAAGGAACTGATAAAGGTACTATTCAACTGGCAAACGGAACTAATGCTCTGTTTAGTTATTCTTCAGATGAACATCAGTTTAATGTTTCTACTAGTGAACGAGTATTTTATCTTGATGCTGGTGGGAATGCTCCAAACCGAGTTTTTGTTGGCGCTGCAGACACCACAACACCGGCAAGTTTTAATGTATTAGGTTTTACTGGTAACTCTGAACTCCCGCTTGTTCGTTTCGAACATGAATCAACACCAACACTCGATTATCTGCAAGTTGCCACTAATGGCTCAGCAACTGGTGACATTTTTGCAATCAACAGCAACGGCAATGTCGGTATTGGCTCTGCAACTCCAGGATACACTCTTGACCTAGTTGGTGAATTTAATTTAACAGATGCAATCAGAGTGGTAGGAAACGCTGGCACTTCCGGGTACTTGTTAACCTCTTCTGGTGGCGGTGCTAACACCTGGACTGATCCAGCCTCTTTGGCCGGCACAAACTGGTGGGCCAACACACTCAATGTGTTCCACCCAAGAGACCAATATGCTAATGTTGCTGATTTAGCTATTGGTGGAACCGCTACTGCTTCTGCTGACATTCAACTGTTCTCAAACGGCGCAGCAACTTTCAACGAGCAAAGTAATAGTGTTGATTTCCGCGTTGAGTCAAACGGCGATACTCATGCTCTCTTTATTCAGGGCTCAACAAATAATGTCGGTATTGGGACTAATACTCCAGGAGCAAAACTGCAAGTAACAGGAGATATTTTCCCAAGTGTTGATGATGCCTATGATTTGGGTTCTTCAAGTTTAAGGTGGCAAGATTTGTATTTAGGATCAGCATCTATGCATATTGGCACTAATGGAAATGAGGCAATCATTGGGTACAACACAGCTGGAAATTATATTAGTCTTGACCCAGATGGAGATGCTGACGCAGACATATCAATCGTTGATGCAGGATATCTAGGTATTGGAACCACCGCTCCGATTCATGCGTTGGAAACAAACCGAGCTGTTACCGGCAAAGCATTAGTCTTACTCAAAGAAACAGGTGATCAAGATATCTTGACTGCTAGTAATTCAGCAGGAACAACCAGATTTAGAATGGCACACACTGGCTACATGTACTCAGAAAGATTTGCTGACATCAGTAACGAGTCATACTACCTAGATCCAGCTGGCAGTACAACTTCTATGACAGTTGTTTCAAATGTCGGTATTGGTACTACCAATCCAATATCTAAACTAAATGTTGGAGGAGATATGTATATTCAAACCACCGCTACTGTTGGCAACTCTTTCCGCGGAATTCAAGTAAAACCTGGAAACTATGATGAAAATCAATACATACGTGGTTGGAATCATTCTGGATCTCTTAACCTAGTGACTGGCAGTACTGCCACTGGCAATGATTCTACTGGAATAACCATACATCCAATAAACGGGATCCTGTTGAGTACCAATAGCCTTGGATCAACTGCTATTGAAAGAGTGAGGATTAATGCAGACGGCAATGTCGGTATTGGCTCTGCAACTCCAGGATACACTCTTGACCTAGTTGGTGAATTTAATTTAACAGATGCAATCAGAGTGGTAGGAAACGCTGGCACTTCCGGGTACTTGTTAACCTCTTCTGGTGGCGGTGCTAACACCTGGACTGATCCAGCCTCTTTGGCCGGCACAAACTGGTGGGCCAACACACTCAATGTGTTCCACCCAAGAGACCAATATGCTAATGTTGCTGATTTAGCTATTGGTGGAACCGCTACTGCTTCTGCTGACATTCAACTGTTCTCAAACGGCGCAGCAACTTTCAACGAGCAAAGTAATAGTGTTGATTTCCGCGTTGAGTCAAACGGCGATACTCATGCTCTCTTTATTCAGGGCTCAACAAATAATGTCGGTATTGGGACCTCTTCCCCAGCCCAGAAACTACAAATTACCGGTAGTGCTCCAGTCGTCAGAATTGATAATTCTGACACTTCGATAACTGCAGCTCAAGAGTTTGGTAAAGTTGAGTTCCAACAAAATGATACTGAAGTCTCAGGAATTGCTGGTTCACTCAGGTATGTCGCAGAAACAGGTATTGGTGGAACTAATTCATTTGATACTGGTTTTATCCTAGCAACCACCTTAAATGGTACGCTCACTGACAGATTCTATGTCAATTCTGAAGGAAATGTTGGTATTGGTACAGCAACAATACCAAGAACGCTCACTGTTGCTGGCGGGGCAAGAATCACAACTTCTACTGCTGTGACAGATACCCTTACCCTCTGTACTGATGCAAACGGTGACATTGAGTTCAAAAGTGGCGCCTGCACAGTTTCTTCTCTCAAATACAAACAAAATGTTGAGAGTCTGTCTTATGGTCTAGATTCAATTAGAGAAATGAACCCCGTCTTCTTCGAATACAAAGATTTTGTAGGAAATGATCTAAGTGGAAGAACCAAGCGTAAAGTTGGTTTCATCGCTGAAGAAATGCAACTAGTAGTTCCTGAGGTTGTAATTTACCAAGATGGTGAAATTGACGGTATTGATTACGCCTTCTTAACTTCAGTTTTAACAAAAGGCATTCAAGAACTTGATGCAAAAGTTGAGTCAATCTTTACAAACTTGGTTGCAAGTACAGCTAGTATCACAGACTTAACTGTTCAATCCCTACAAATTGGTGGCAAAACTATTGAGGACTACATTGTGAGTATCATTAATAATCAGAACGCTGATAATTCTGGTGAGTTAGCTTCTCCAATCGCAGGAGAGCTCACTGTTGATTCTCTCATAACAGACAGCATAACTGCAACTGGATCCTCTATTCTTGGCTCACTTTTAGTTGAAGATACAGTCATTACAAATAACATTACTGTTCAAGGAGACGCAACTGTGTCAGGTAGTTTACTAGCCAGCCTTATTAAATCTGATGTCGTTGTTACTCAAAATGCAACTGTTGCTGGAATACTACAAGCTGGAACACTCACTGCCAATCAAATAGAAGCTGCCTCATCCAGAATTGCGTTACTTGAAACTGGAATGGCGCAACTTGACTCTGTGAGAGCTACAACCGCAGAGTTAGTCACTGCAACTGTGTCTGGAACACTCTACGCAGATAACATCTACGACTTTGAAAACAAAGTTGCAACCACACTCCAACAACCAGGTCTGCTAGATATCCTGCTTGGTACAGATGAAAGTACCGCTTCTGCAGGATTCATGCAAGATTTATATGACACAGTGAATAAATCAGAGTTCAATGCAAGTTCATCTGCAGATCTTGATCTCTCTTTCTCAGAGCTGAGTATGACCAGTGATGATGTTGCGATTACCGGTTCAGCTCTCTTTGTTGAAAAATACTTTAAAGTCAACGGAGCTGGATACATTTCTGACTCACTCGCAGTTGGAAATACCTTATTTGTTGGTGAAACTATGCAAATTGCTGATGGACTGGTTAGATATACTGCTGCTGACCCAACCAACCAAATCTTGAAGATTCAACCAGAAGGTCAAGGTTCTGTTGAATTACTCGCGGGTATCGTCACTATCGATGATTCAGGCAAAGTGACTGTAAATGGAGACCTCGAGGTCACAGGCAACGCAAAAATTGCTGGAACGTTACTCACTAATATGCTCAAGCCAGGTGACTTTGGTAATCCATTCCAAGTTCAAGTTGCAGGTGTTGATACTCAAACTAATGAGGTTAAAAAATCTCGATTCGAAATTATCAACGAAGTTGGCACTCCAGTTGCTACCTTCTCCGCAGAAGGAAACGCTGCATTTGCAGGTAAAGTAAACATCGAAGGTGGAATTGGAATAGCAAGTCAAGACCTGGGTTCTAATGAGACTAATGAGCTCACTGCTACAAAAACCTCTGGTAAAGCAACTATTAAATCTGGAGCAAACGAAGTAACTATCAAATCTAGCCTTATGAAAAATGAAAGTCTCGTCTATGTCACCGCTGTTGGTAGTACTGGAAACCAAGTTATCTACGTCAAGTCACAAGCTATTGATGATCCAAACACCCCAGACCAAGAAGGTAGATTTGTAGTTGGCTTTGACAGCCCAACCACTACTGATGTTTCCTTCAACTGGTGGATTGTGAACTAATTCTCACTAAATAAATGGGTTAACTATCGTAATGATATAATACCCAGAATGTTAAGAAAAAAAGAGCCAAAACTCAGCCCTAGTCGAACATTATTAGAAAAAATGACTCCTGAAGAAATTGAGGCCCAATTTGGCCCTCAATTTCTTGTTGAAGTTATCATTAAAGCACAAGAACCTCACGACTCCGCCCGCACTCAAAGAAACAGAGAACGAGAAGAAAAAGCCCTCAGAAAAAAAGAAAAACGACAAAGATATCGAAAGTCAGGTTAGCGCGACTCAATAAACTAAAGATTCAACGTACTAGTCTGAACAAACGTAGAAAATACCTTCTGTTTCTGTTCCGATTAACGAACTACATTTATTAAAACTATCTGCAGCATCTTGATCAGAAGCATTGGTAAGAGTAACGCTAATATAATACGACTCTCCATCACCAGAGACCCAGTAAGCATCGTATTCTGGAACACTCTTCATATATACAGTACCAGCCCCATCATTCATTTCATCACCTTCACTACAAGCAGCACCATTACAAGCTTGTATGCTACCACTACTGTTACCTGGATATGCTTGATTGTCGTTGTAATATAAACGCATTGCGCTCTTCATCTGTGTTAGCTCAGACTTCTTTTTCGTATCAGCTGCTCTTTCTCTTATACCAACTAAATTAACCAATAATACGGCAGTTAGAACACCAATAATTGCAACCACAACCAGTAACTCGATCAATGTAAAACCTTGCTTTAATCTCATATTGGTAATTCTCCTGTCTAGCCACCAGCTTCTTGTGTTTGGCCTAAATCAATATTAGTACTACTTTTACCATAGTTACAATCACCAGTTATACAAGCTGCGTTCCCTTGCTCTGCGTCAGGGTTCACATATTCTAGAGCAGTGCCACTTGGATCTTGAGGTACATCTCTATCCTTTGTATTTTCTAAGTGAGCATATATCTGGAAATAGGTGCCAGTTGGAGTAGTCATATAGTAATATTTTCCACCACTTGGGTCTTGAGGTATTTGTACCATATAGGTAGTTCCATTAGTACTGTTCTGCCAAATTGTTCCTGGAGAACAAGCTTGGACAGCATCAACTCCACAACCCATGATCCCCCCATTTCCATCAGAGGATGGGTATCTTCCAAAATCGTTATAGTAAACCTCCAAAGCATCACTTATTGCTCTAATATCTGTCTTTCTTCTACTATCTCTCGCTTTCATCTGAGCTGCACTAAAACTACCCAACCCAACAACAGATAAAATACCCAATATCACAATCACCACAAGCAACTCAATCATGGTAAAACCATTTTTTTGCATACATTTTTTCTGTTTAGGATTCATATACTCCTTTATATAGATTACGGTGCCGGACTATATCCACAGGCGGCATTACATTCACTCAGACCAAAATAGAATTGAACACAAACCCCTTGTCCTTGGGTCCAGGCGTTACACTGGTCACCTGGGTTGGAACAACACCACCCTTGTGAGCCAGGTGGAATAGCGCCTGTTGTTTCATATACTGGCACCCCTTCAGAGACTCCATAGTTGTACTCTAGTGCCTCTACCCCTAACTCATCACCAAAAAATGCAAATGCCCCACAACCACTTGCCGTCTGGCAACCAAGTTGAGCAATAACCGGATCAACATTTATTTCTAGGTTTGAAAAAACTCTATAATAGTGAGGGCAGGCTACCTCTTCTGGTGCATATAAATATTTTGTTTTTGTTTGTGGATCACAAGGTATAGTTGCTAGGTATGGGCTCAGCTCAGTTCCTCCGCAGTTGTCTAAAATATCTGGCGGTGGATAACAATCGTTATCGCTAAAGTAGTTTTCAAAGGCAATTTTTATCTTTTGTAGGTCACTTTTTCTTCTACCATCTCTCCCCTTATTGATTTGTTGGGGCAACATCATGAGACCAGCAATTATCAGAACACCAATTACAGCAGTAACAATGAGTATTTCAATCATTGATAAACCAGACTGTAATCGTCTATTTTGCATACTATTATTTATACTACACTATTATATGCAAAAGCTACAACTTGTTTGCGAAAATTGGTTAAAGTCTTATAATAAATATCCGCATAAATTGCAAAAATTCTGCACTAAGAATGCTGTTTACAAGCACTCTATAACTTGATTAAATGGAGGGAGCGAGAAAAAAATATGGAAACACAATCTTTATTCAAAAAAATATCATTATTTACTGTCCTAACAATGGGGGTCCTCAGCGTACTTTTGCTTGTCCCAGTAACAGACAGTTTTATTGAACATACAAAGTTATATACTTTACTGTTTGGTGCTTTGGTTGTGGTGGCATTGTTTATTGTCAAAACATTTACCGAGAGAGCTCTCAGAATCTCAGTTAGTCCTGTTACTGGAGCATTAGTTTTATTTGCACTTGCAACAGTAGCTGCAACTCTCTTTACAGCAGATTATCCAGTAGAAGGATTGCTGGGTCTGGGAGGTGTTTTCCTTTCAGTCTCAGTTATTGCCCTTTTGGGTGGAAGCATATTGCCAAAAGATATTACTGGTAAATTCTTGCAAGTGCTCACCGGAACATCAGTTGCACTTACTGTTTTAAGTATTATTCAATTACTTGGATTTGGACCTGCTCAACTACTAAATAAAGTCATGGGTGCCTCTATCCCTACCTCACTTAGTTTCAATCTTGCAGGATCACCACTCATTGCTTTGCAAGTTGTTGGTTTAACTTTAGTCACAGTTGTTGCACATGTAATGACAACAAAAAAACTCAGTAAGTTTTTTGCTGTTACTCTTCCAATTTTGGTTATTGGTACAGGACTCTTCGCATGGAGTATGCTCCCAGGAAAAGAGACTTCTTTAGTCCTTCCTCCTTTCGCTGCAAGCTGGTCTGTTATGCTTGACACAATCAGAGCTCCAAAATCAGCTCTTATCGGAGCTGGAGTCAGCTCTTACAGAAACGCATACCAAATTTTCAAACCAATCTGGTTGAACGGTACTGACAACTGGGCAGTTGCTTTCACTCAAGGTGCTAACATGCCATTAACTTTGGTTACCACTATGGGTATTCTCGGCTTTGTAGCTTGGGTATTAGTTGTACTCAAATCTGTACAATTCCACAGAAACTCGCTCGATTCAAGCAAACCAATCGGCGTATTCATTGCACTATCCTTCTTACTTAACTTCCTTCTGCCATTCAATACTGTCTTGTTAACTTTGCAAGCAATCGCACTCGCTTGTTTGGTCGCAAATGAGAGTCACAGACTCCCATTGCTACAAATGCAAACGTTACAATTCAAAATGTTGAACAAACCAGAAACCTTGAACTTTAACAAAAAACCAATGAATATTCCTTTATACCTCGGTACAGGAATCAGTATGATTGGTGTCTTTGCAGTTGGTTACTTGCTTGTTAGAACACTACAAGCAAACATGGTCATGGCTCAATCATCTCAAGCAATTGGAAATAACGACATCGTAAAAGCTTACGAGCTACAACAAAAAGCAGTTGCGCTCAATCCATACTACGATCTCTTCAGAAGAAGATACTCTGCTACAAGTGCTTTGATTGCTATCGCACTTTCTAACAAAGCTGATATCACAGAAGAAGAGAAACAACAGGTCTCTGCTCTTTTACAACAAAGTGTGACAGAAGCAAGAGCTGCAACTACGCTTGACAACTCTGAATCTCAGAACTGGTCAAACTTAGCTCAAATTTACAACAACTTGATTGGTGTAAGTGAAGATGCAGTTAACTGGACAGTACAGTCATATGTCACGGCAATCGAGACAAATCCAAATGACCCTCTCTTGAGACTGGATTTAGCTACCGTCTTTGTTGGACAAAAAGCATATCAACAAGCTTTGGGCGTATATGATCAAGCAATTAACTTGAAAGCTGACCTCGCAATCTCACATTACAGAAGAGGTGAAATGCTCCAGCTAGTTGAAACACCAGAAGCACTGAGAGAAGCAAGAACCTCTTACCAAAGAGCTTTAGCTCTACTCAGCGCCGACAGTGAAGACTACGTTGCAGTTAACACAAAGATTGAGGAGCTTGAGAAGTACATGGAAGAAAACGATATTAGTCTAGAACCTGAGACTGCTAAAAAAACTCAAGGCGGAACACAAACAGAAACCGCAACTGATGCAGCTAAGGTTTCAGCACCTTCTATTACCGAACAGAACTTGAGTAACACAGATACCGTTACTCCAGATTCACAACCAGTTGAGGTGAATAACGTTCCAACAGAACAAACACCTGAAGAGACTCAACAATAAATATAACTGGCATATAGTACAGAACTAAAAGACCCGCCGGAAGGCGGGTTTTTTCTATTTATTTTCTATTTCTTATTACCGATTACTCGAGCGTTAAACGAGCTCAGAAAAATTGCTCAAGCTAGTTCTAAGGTTAACGAACCAACTTCTTGAGTTCTTCTTTTATCTCAGCAAGACCAATTTGAGTTGCTCCAGAGAAAAAGTGGAGCACAATGCCCTCTTTTGCAAATCTCTCTGCAATCATTTTTATCAATTCTTCTGAATATAAATCTGATTTATTAATAGTAACCAAATATTTTTTGTCTCTGAGCATGTCACCATGTGCTTTGAGCTCAACTGAAAGTTTACTAAATTGTTCAAACAGTATTTCTGCTTTTTGATCATCTGTAAGAGCCTCATTGAAAACCTGTTCTTCCTCTAAAGCCAAAACAAACATCAAAACAGAACAATTCTCTATATGACGCAAAAAGTCATAGCCAAGGCCCTTGCCTTCGCTTGCGCCTTCAATTAAACCAGGAATGTCTGCAACTACTAATTCTTGTAGCCCATCGTTGCCAGCATTCTCAAAATAAATAACACCTAAGTTAGGCTCTATGGTAGTAAATGGATAGTTTGCAATCTTTGGACGAGCTTTAGTAACAACAGATAAAAAGGTGCTTTTTCCAGCATTTGGGAAGCCCACAAGCCCAACATCAGCAAGGAGTTTGAGTTCCAAAATGAGCGCACGCTTTTCACCTTCAGAACCGTACTCAGCTTCCAAAGGAGTTGTCTTAATTGATGATTTAAAACGCTCGTTTCCTCTTCCACCAAAACCACCCTGACAAATGACAATTTCTTGACCATCTTGAGTAATTTCAGCAACGATGATTGGTTCAACGTCTCTAATTGCAGTTAAAATATCTTGAATTTGTGGTTCAACAAGCTCGTCTGAACCAACAACTTCCATTAATTGATAGTTTTGTTGAGGAACTGGAGCGCCTTCTTTCTCGAGAAAATATCTCTCCATCTGAACAGCTTCTCTTTTAAACAAAGTATTCACTCCGACAAAACTTCGTCTTCTTCTTGCAATATCATTCTCTGCAACAACACCAATACTGGTGCCAATTGGGACTTCAATAACTAAAGACTCCCCTTTTCCACCGATTTTTTTTCTTTTATCTCCTGGAACACCATTTTGTGCTTCGTATAAAACTTTACCAGTAAAATGCTTCAAAGTAGCGAAGTTTTTGTTTCCACGGATAACTACATTGCCACCGTTTCCACCATCGCCACCATCAGGACCACCTTTTGTAGTCTTTTTGTTACGCAAAAACGAAACGCGACCGCGTCCGCCATCACCTGCGACTAGTATTAACTTCACCAAATCAATCATAAATATAGGATATATTATATCATCAAACCATCGGTTTATTTGAGGAAAATGCCTGGATCAAGCAAAACGCTTCCCTGTCGAATTTCAAAGTGCAAATGAGTACCCGTTGAACGACCAGTACTTCCCATTTGCCCAATCACATCACCTCTATTCACTCTTTGCCCAACTTGCACTTGCAACACACTCATATGACCATACAAAGTTACGTAGCCGTTGCCATGATCTATCACAACTTTGTTACCATAACCAGAGGGATCCCAACCTGAAGCAACAACCGTTCCAGCATCAGCAGCTAGGATTGGACCACCACCACTATTGGCAATATCCCAAGCCTTATGATAGAACCGGTAACCCTGGGTAATTCTTCCTGCAGCTGGCCACACAAATGCACCAGAGGCTGTAACTGCGCCTGCATCTGGGGTTGTATATACTGTACGGGTAATTGGCACAGTCGTGACAGTTGTCTTGATACCATCAGGCACCATCACGTACTGACCTGTTGCCAACTCAAAAGTCTCATCATTCAAAAATTCATTAAAGGGATAGTCAACAATCACCTGGACTTGTGCACCATCTAATTTGTATTTTTTACCGATACTGTAAATCGTTTCACCACGAGCAACTTTATGACGCACACCGTCGATAGGTAAAATTCTCAACTCATCACCAGGCTTAATCTTACTTGCTGAAGTCAAGTTGTTTTCCCAGAGAATCGTATCTTGTTGTAACCCATACAAAGTAGCAATACTAGAAATTGTTTCGCCCTCACCAACTGTGTGAGTAATTATCTCACCACCTCTAAACTGACGAACTTCTTCTGCTTGCTTGGTTAAAAAGTCAGATCCATATGCCGTAGAACTCAATACATTACTTGAAGCTTCCTGCTGTTCGCCATTTGAAGCAAAAATAACCGGCCCTACCGTAATTGCAAAAAAAATCAGGCCAATCGTCCCGAAATGTAAAAATGGCCGCACATATTTGCCCCGTTTTTTATAGAGCATATCAACCAATATATCTTTGAAAACTTCAAAATGAACAAACCATCTATATACTCTGCTTCTTAAATACCACTTCAAGAAAGTGAGATATTCGGAAATATCTTTTAATACTTGAGGAGCTCGTAGACGTAACGTGATTTTTACCATTAATAACTAAAGATTGTAGTGACTAGTATAGCCTAAGCCCTAGCCATTCTTCAAGGAAGCTAAGAACTCTTTGTTTGTTTTAGTCTTCTTGAGATTTTCAATCATAGTCTGGGTTCTTTGGTCTTTGTCTAACATATCAAGCATTCTGTGAAGTGTAGTCAAGGAAAGATAATCTGCACCAGTAATCAGCAAGTCGTCTCTTCTTGTACCAGATCTCTGCACATCAATACTTGGGAAGATTCTACGTTCAGCTAATCTTCTATCAAGATGGACCTCTTGGTTACCGGTTCCTTTAAACTCTTCGTACACCAAGTCATCCATTCTTGAGCCAGTCTCGACGAGCGCTGTTCCAACAATAGTTAAACTACCTTGAATTTCAAAGTTACGGGCAGCACCGAAGAATTTTTTTGGTGGGAACAAAGCTGCTGGGTCAAAACCTCCAGACAAAGTTCTACCAGAAGTAGGAATTGCTAAGTTGTAGGCACGAGCTAAACGAGTAATCGAGTCAAGCAAGATCAAAACATCTTTGCCCTCTTCTACCAAACGTTTTGCTCTCTCAAGAGCGAGTTCTGCAACACGGCATTGGTCTTTTGCTGCTTCATCAAAATTACTTGCAGCTACCTCACCTTTACCATCAGTAATTCTGTCTATGTGACGACGAATATCAGTCACTTCCTCTGGGCGCTCTCCAACCAAAACTGCCATAATATGAATTTCTGGGTGATTTTTTGCGACACCAGAAGCAATATTTTTCATTAAAGTTGTCTTACCTGCTTTTGGAGGAGAAACTATTAAACTTCTCTGGCCTTTTCCAATTGGAGCAATCATATCAATGATTCTGAGGTCGAGAGGCTCTGCACCCATTTCTAACTTGATCTGGGAGTCAGGATACACTGGTGTTAATTTTTGAAATTGCACTTTTTGGTGTCTTCTCAACTCTTCAACTGGTCTTCCATTTACAGAATCAACCTTAACAATTCCCCAAAAACGTTCGTTGTCTTTTGGTTCTCTTGCAGGTCCAGTAATGAGGTCTCCAGATTGGAGCCTGAGTCGTTTGATTTGAGAGGTTGCAATGTATGCATCCATTTCGTCTTCACCACTTAAGGATCTACGAATCACTCCATGACCATCTCTTGAGTTATCTAAGTAGCCGGTAATTGTTTTTACTGACTTATCTGAACTTTGAGATAAATCTCTATTGTCCATGTAATCTCGAGAATCTCTGCCATCTCTATTGTCTCGAGAATCACTTGATTCTGGTTTCTCTTTGAGTTCAGCAACAGTATCACTTTTTTTAAGTGGGACTACTGGAATTCTTTTAGGGGTTGTGGTAACTTTTACTGGCTTAACTTTTGGTTGCTCAGTTTCTGTTTTTACTTCTACTGGGGAGACTGTGTCAATCATGTTGGTTGGTGCGACTTTCGCGCTACTTACTACTGTTTTGTTGGCTAAATCGCCAGAATCTTTGTCATTCATAAAATTGGAAAAAAAATACTCTTTAAATTGATAACTAACCTGTAAAAAATTTCGAAAAGAAAATATATTAGAACAAGATACGGTTATATTATCTCAGAAAAATGATTTTTTGTCAAATAGACCTGGCAATCCAGGGCATAATCTCTTGCTTACACAATTCACCTTGTGGCTGAGTGGAAGCTCGGTTGCCTGCCCAACTACCGAACCTCCACACAACCACATGAGTTGCTGATATGTTTATATACAATTTAAATCATTAAGATAGAATTTACAAAGTAGGCCTTACTTGATATTCTCTCTCATACGGTGTTAAAAAAATTTTAATTAACTTTCCGTGCAAACGAAAAAAGCATTGTTACTCGTGGTCTGTCCAGCGATAATAATGCTTTTTTTATTATGGTTTCCCATATTCCGTATTTTGGTTTTAAATTGCGCTTATCAGCCATTTTTTTCTTAAGATTATTGAAGACTTCTTGTCTTTCTTTTTAGTACCTTAAAATCAAAAATCTGATAGTAACCAGAAGTATAACTATGTTTTTTATTTTAGTCAACCTATAATTTAAGACTGCTCTTTTTTACTACATCTCATATATTTTTTTATCATATATTTATAGAGAAAAAGCAACAAGTTATGCACATTGTTGTTTTTAATCTTGCGATTGTGGATAACTCACTCCCAGTCTGGTGCCAGGAGTACTAGATGCTTCACAACAAATGGAGTGCTATACTTATTTATATATGTCAGCACCTCATACAATACTCGAGTTACGAACCAGCAGAGATGCTCAGCATACCCCAGAATCGGCTGTGCAATTATTTGCTTCACTCCCAAGCCTCAGAAACATGTGGTTCTGGCGAATCCTAGGAAAAAACGAGACAATCTCTTTTGAAATAGTGGTGGAAAATCAAACCATTTATTTCCAAGCTTATGTTCCAGTTCGACTTACTACTTATGTTAAAAGCATATTAGTATCTAGTTATCCAGAGATTGTTATAAAAGAGATCGAATACGACGCGCTCGACTACTACATCAACCCAAAACCAACCCACGATACCAACCAAGAATACTTTTTTGAAATGGGCAACCTGTCACTGAGAAATAGTGAACAGCTTTCAATTAAAACGTACAAAGCATTTCATGAAGTTGATACCCTCGCCCCTATTCTCTCTACTCTCTCAAAACTAGATGAACACGATAGAGTTGTCTTGCAATATACAGTAAGCAAGTCGACAGGAAGCACTTTTGTAACCACCGTAAACTCTATACAAGGAGAAACAACAGAAAAAGCTCCGGCAAAAGAAAAAGATTCTGCATTAAAGGTTTCTATCAGAATGGCACTTGGCTCAACTGATCGGCAAAAAAGCAAAAACCTCCTAGAAAACTTAGCGAGCGCATTTGAAACACTCTCCGATGTCCAGGGAAACTCACTTCGCCTGAAAAAAACCTATCTCTTCAAAAAAAGGTTCTTAAGACACATGAAGGCTCGTGACTATAAAGCAACAGTCAGCTTCCATCTCTCACTTGATGAAATGGCAACACTGATGCATATGCCAAGTGAGAAACTTTCAAATGTACCAAATATAGCCTGGGGTAAAACCTTGCTTGGTGAACCACCAGAAGCACTTCCGGTTATTAGTAAAGACATGGATCCAAACGAAAAAAGAGAAATCAACGTTTTTGCTAAGACTGAGTTCAAAAACAAAGAAGTAATCTATGGACTCAAACGAGCTGACCGCAGACGCCATATGTACGTCATCGGAAAAACTGGTACTGGTAAATCTACTCTCTTGGCGAACATGGCTATTAATGATCTAAAAAATGATGAGGGAATGTGTGTGATAGATCCTCATGGTGATCTGGTTGATACGATTCTTAACTATATTCCTAAACGTAGAATTAATGATGTTATTTATTTTGATCCAAGCGACACAGAACGCACTGTTAAACTCAACCTCTTTGAAGGAGAAAATGTTGTCCACAGAGAGCTGATTGCCTCTGGAATTGTGTCTGTGTTTAAAAAACTCTATGCGTACTCCTGGGGACCACGGCTTGAGTATATTTTGAGAAACTCTTTGTTGACTTTGCTCAAGGCTGATCAGGCAAGACTTTCTGACGTTTTAGACTTGCTTACTAATCCAAAATTTAGAGCTACCATAGTTGATACCCTTGATGATCCAATCTTAAAATCATTCTGGATTAATGAGTATGACAAGATGCAGGAACGCCAAAGAACCGAGGCCATTGCTTCTATCTTGAATAAAGTTGGCCAGTTTGTCTCTTCGCCGATAGTCAGAAACATCGTCAACGCCAGGAAAAGCTCGTTTAGTATTGAAGATGCTATGAGTGAAGGCAAAATCTTGTTAGTAAACCTTTCCCAGGGAAAACTTGGTGAAGACAACGCTACGCTCTTGGGTTCAATGCTCATTACAAAAATTCAGCTGGCTGCTATGGGTAGAGTTAATCTTCCAGAAGAAGAACGCAAAGACTTTTACCTCTATGTTGATGAGTTCCAGAACTTTGCCACAGAATCATTTACTAAAATTCTCTCTGAAGCCCGTAAATACAGGTTGGACCTTATCTTAGCAAACCAGTATATTGCTCAAATTCCAGAGGAAGTGCAAAAAGCAATCTTTGGTAACTGTGGAAGTATGGTCAGTTTTGTCATGGGTGCAGATGATGCAACAGTTTTTACTAAAGAATTTGGTAATAAATACACAGCTGAAGACTTAGTTTCTCTGGGTCGTTACCAGATTATCAACCGACTTTCTATTGATAATATCGTTTCTAAACCGTTCCCTGCTTTAACCTTGCCTCTGGCCTCTTCAAGTAACTTGAGTAGAGAAAAAGTGATTCAAGTTAGCAAAGAACGGTACGCGAAGTAGAAAAGTATTCGCATCGCAATCGGCCTCCCAACTGATTAATTGTTACTTGAAATCAGTTTCCGTCATGATTGCTTATGCAAATACTTTTCTACTTTTTCATTTTTTGAGCAACTGAAACTCTTGTAAAACTGCTCTCACTGATTTATGCGTCTTTTTTGAAATTATATTCGTGAAACCTAAGCGTTTTGCTTCCTTAATTCTTCTATCGAGTAAGTTTACTGACCGGATCTCTCCTAAAAGACCTATCTCACCGATAAAAACCGTTTTCTCTTGTATTGGTTTATTGTTGAGAGAACACGCAATCGCCACCGCTAACCCCAAGTCGATGCTTGGTTCCTTGACTTCAAACCCTCCAGCAACGGACGCAAAAACATCCGTTGATCCTAAGGGCAATTGGCAGTGTTTTTGTAAGACTGCTGTCAGAATCTGAATTCTGGGTAAATTTATTCCTCGACCCACTCTTCTCGGCATTGCGAGTTGAGAACTGACAACGAGCGCCTGAATTTCAACTAACAAGGGACGAGTCCCTTCCATGACACAAACTGTCGCGCTGCCTGGTACTTTAGAATTTGCATACTCTAAAAACAATTCTGAAGGGTTTGACACTGACTCGAACCCATATTCGCGCATCCGAAAAACCCCAACTTCATCCGTAGCTCCAAACCTATTTTTTATTGCTCTTAAAATCCTTAAATCCCCTGTTTTATCGCCACTTAACTCAAGAACTGAGTCTACAATATGTTCTAGTACTTTTGGCCCAGAAATAGTGCCTTCCTTGGTGACATGACCAACTAAAAACAATGGAATATGTAATGCCTTGGCTGTTTTAGTTAAACGCTCAGCACACTCCCGAACTTGCCCCACACTCCCGGCAGCACCACTCAAATCCTCAGTTGTGACACTTTGAATACTGTCTACCACTACACAACTCGGCTTAATTTTTTGCATTGCAGCAGTAACGGCATCTACATCTGAAGTCGTAACAAAAACTAGGTTATCTTTGACCACTGCAACCTCTTCATGAAATTGTTTGGCAATTCTCTCAATACGCAAGGCAACTTGGCTTGGGTTCTCTTCTCCACACACATACATGAATTTTTGAGTTGAAGCATCGCCATCTTCCAGAATTTGGTTTGTTCGAAGTTTACTTTTTGGTTTTTCGCCGGATTCTTTCAACTTTTTACCTGGTTGTAACATGCCAACCACCATTTGAGTAAGTAAAGTTGATTTTCCAATTCCTGGCTCACCACCAATTAGCATGACACTTCCAGGAACCATTCCAAAATGAGGACTTTCTCCACCAAGTACCCTATCAAACTCATCAATATTTGTTGAAAGTCTTGTTTTTGAGGCGTTTAGAGCCTCGACTTGAGAAAAAGAAACCGTAAAATCTTCTACTTTTTGCCCTTTTGTGCTTTTTCCTTTAGAAATTACCTCAGCTGGCAACTCTTCTACCATTGAGTTCCATGTATGACACTCATAACATTGGCCAACCCATTTTGCAGTTGTCCAACCACAATTTTGACATACAAAAACTGAATCACCTTTTGACATATACTCTTTTCTTTTACAAACCCATTAAAGCACACAATACTTACAAAAACTGTAGGAAGATATTTTTGCCAACAAAAAAGTTGAACACTCATTGTTAACTCAATGAGTAACCTCTAATTTATTGCGAAATTTCAGTCACAAACAGGGTGTTACCGCTGTATTGTCCAGATACAGTTACTGTTTTTCCAATATATTCATCAAAAGAAACTGAGTATGTTTCTATGTCATGCAGTGCTCCAGCTGAATCTGTAATAAAGTACAACTCACCATTTTTTGAAAGCATTCCTGTCATACTTACTTCTGAATTCTTTTGTTCATATTCTTCGTTTTTCATTGATTCTGAGCCACCATTTAATAGGGAACAACCAGAAAATAATCCCCCAGAAACTGCAACTACCATACACAAAGTTAAAAGTTTTTTATTCATAGTATTTCAATACTATCATTTTTGAAGTAGCTTTGTAGTTGAAATTTCTGGATTGTGTTCATGAACAATAACAACGTCGCCACCAAACTGTTTTAATATTGCCTGCTTCTTTTCTAAATGATGAGTGTGTGAAGAAACTGCCAAAAACCTTGGTCTAATTTTTTTAATAAGCGCGATATGATCTTCTGGTTTACTAAATTGTTCAGGTAAAATAAAAACCTCATCGGCAATTTGTAAGTTTTCTAGATTCTTAACACGCACATCTTGAGAATATACTGGTCTTCCCTCACCCTTCATCTGTTTCACTCGAACATCAGACTCCACTCCAACTATTAAATAATCGCCAATAGCCTTTGCCTTCTTTAAAAAGTTAATATGTTCTTGATGTAAAACATCAAAAGCGCCAGTAGCTAAAACAACTTGTTTTTCTTTTTTCATAGATTTTTAATCTTTACTCTTTAAAATTGGTTTGCCAATTACTACACTTTTCCCTATTTGTTTTTCAACCTCTATTCTTGCTTTTTTTGCAACCAAACCACCACCCCGAGCAACTACTTTATTTTGAGTTAAACCAACTGGTTTTTTGCTTTTTGAAATTTCTGTTGTAGAAGCTTCAGCCAACATATTTAACACAAGTTCTAAATTACTCATATTATCACGCAGATTTTGTTTTTTTAAACCTTTAAGCTGTTTGTATTGTTTTACACTATTCCCCGACCAAGCTTTTGTAATTTCATCTGTAAGAATTGCAAATTCAAAACCTTTTACACCTCTTTCTTGCCACTCATTAGTAAGTTCATTGCGAACTTCTATTGTTTTTAATCTCTGATTTATCCACTCTTTTGAATATCCTTTTTTGAGGTAAGTCTGCAACGCTCTCTCAAAAGCAAGTTCTGGGTCTTCAATTTCTTCTATACGCTCATATCCAACTTGGGCAAGCCAGAGTTTAAACGGCTCAGACTTTGGTGAAGGGATAGACTGGATGAGTCTCAAAAGTGTTTCCGTATCTGCAACATCAGTGAGGTAGTATTTTCCGTCTGTTGATTTCATTTTCAGTTGTACGATTTTATCGTACGACTGATTTCCCTCTTTGCCTAATCTAAGTTTTAAATCACTCCAGTATCGTTTTGGAATACTACTTTCTGTCAAAGCAGCAATAACATCTACCACAGAAAAATACCATAGTTCTTTTCCATCATCCCAGTGACGCCGCACCTCTTTTTGATTAAATAAAATAATTGCTTGTTCTTGTTTAGTCATATACTCAAACTATAGCTTAGTTTTCTTACATTTAGCTTACAATATTACAACTAGTATAGATCAAACACCTCGATAAAAACACGTTTTAGTGAACAACCAATCTTAATAACACCTTTTTCCAATTCTTAAACACTTCAGACTTTGTATCTCTAGGGTGAAAAAACGCGTGACTTTTACTTACTTTTTCTCTGGTCATGTGTGGTTTCATGTACAAATACTGGAAGTGAAACGCAAGCCAATTTAACAAATCCAAAGCTCCAGAAAGAATTGGTAGTTCAAAAAAGGAAACGACGTTTAACTCAATATTTTTTTTCAAGTTACCGTCACAACTCTGCTTGCCACCACCACTTTGTGCAACTCCTCCCTGAAAAACTAGTCGCTTTGTCCAGTTATTTAATTTTCTAAATCTGCCAGCCACTCCACCCCTACTTAACACCCAGACAGCTTGAATGACCTCATACGCCTCATATACAGAACGAGCACCAACGGGCAACTGCAACTCACTCTCCTCAACCCAGAGGTTAAAACACCAGCTATTTTTTTCTTCTTTTGCAAAAGAGCGCCTTTTTCCGCTGATACTTGCATAAAAAATTATCAACAACCGAGAAATCCAAAGCCTGTTTGCAAGAGTAACTATCATAAAATCAGTATCATCATCTTTTATTGTATTGTTCACAGCTAGCGAGCCGGTAACTGCCACGCCGGTAATAAAAGGAATTCGCTTTGCAAATGACACAAATTGTTCAAGCTCTTGCCATTTTTGTTTTGCGTATTCTGCCCTTTGTTTTCTCAAACCCGACAGCTCGGTCATCTTTTCAACACTTAACCCGGCAACAAACAAAAACCCGTCAATATATACAACCAATTTTTGAGCCTGCAATTCTCGCAAAGTCTCCACAAAAGTATTAAAATCGACAAAAAAACCAACAAGCAATCGAGAATATAACTCTCTTACACTCAAGGGAAAAGAAAACTGCTCGCTATACGCAAGCGTCATTAAAATTCTCTGCGCTATTAACAAGTGCATGTACTTCATTCGCTTCATTATAGGCAGGAACTAATAACTTTCAACTCAGGATTAACTACTTAGTGTTTACGCCGTACTGCTTCAAAACTTGAGTGACACCTAGCTCAAGTGCTTCTTGAACTTCTTCAATGTCACCACTCTTCAAAAGAGAATCTATCGCAGTTTTGTAGTAGCCAATCATTCGATCATTCAAACCATTATCATGTGTAAAAGAATTAAGGTAGCCACTCTGAGCATATACAGCATCTTCTAGTATTGGCCCAATAACCTTGTCTTCTTCTAGCTCGGCTGACATACTTGTTTTTGGATAAATTTCTCCAAAAGAACGAACTTTACTTGCATCAGAGAAGAATTTCTTTAATACATCGTCTCTATTTAAATATGCTAAAAACTTTGCTGCTTCCGTTTTTTTCTTGCTTGATGAAGAAATTCCCTCTGCCCAATAAGTAGCCCAAGCAATTTTTTCATCATCAGAAAGTTGTGGCATAGATGCTGTTGCAAATTTTAAGTTTGGATTCAGGGCTTTAATTTCATGTGCTCTCCAAGAAGGAGCAAACATCATCGCCACGTCACCTCTGGCAAATGCGACCGTAGAACTTGGCAATGTTTCATTCCAAACTTTATCTTTTATCTGGAAATTCGTATAAAATAACAAGGCATCTCTAGTCTCTACTGAATTTGCATCACTTAAATTACCACCATTTTGTAAAATCAATGTAGCAAGTATGTCAGAGAAATGTTCTACATTTGTAGCATTTCCAATTGCTAAACCACCTCGTTCAATTCCTTTTGCAGAAGGAACGGTTAACTTTACTGCTAATGAACGAAGTTCTGGCCAAGTTTTTGGCGGTGTCTCACTGGCAGTACTTAAGATATCCTCATTGTAGAAAAGCACCAATCCGTCATACATTAATGGCAAACCAACATATTGGCCTGCAGAAACAAGTTGTTCCGTAACAACTGGATAATATTTACTCTTAAAATCAGAAGATGTCACGACACTTGCTGGAATTGGATCTAAAACTGTCTTCAGCATTGGCACCCAAGAGGCGTGGAATCTGAATACATCTGGACCAGAACCGCTCTGGATAGCTGTTTGCAAACGTTCGCGGTAGTCAGCGGCTGATTGTTTTACATAATTAACTTCAATTCCTGGATTCTCATTCTCAAAAGCCGTAATAACTTCATTCATAACCTCAGTTGGTTCCCAAAGTCCCCAATATTGGAGTGTGGTCTTTTGAGCAGGAACTTCTGTTCTTTGGCTAGTTTGCCCTGTCCCACCAGTAGTTGGCGTAGTTCCTTGGTTGTTAGACACAGAAGTTGAAGAACTTCCACCCAAAACTCGAGATAATACGAAAACTATAATTACCAACAAAACAATACCACCCGCAATAAAAGGTAAAAATCTCATAATCGGACTTTTTGCTTGGGCAAATTTTGGATCGTTTGGATTTAGTTTGTTTTCAACTTTTTTGTCGTCCTTACTTCCAATTGTTGGAGCTTCAGTTTTGATTGTTGACCCAAGTGTTGGCGCGCTTGTCTGCAAAGTAGGTTTTGGAGACATCATTCCCGGAGCAGATTTATTCATTCCAGCTGGGGTTGCTTCACCACGAATAGCTTGAGGAATTGGCTGGCCTAACACTGTTCTTTGAGGTAGTGGAGTTGTTGGGGCACCACCAGACACAGAACTTCCTCCTGGAATTTTATTACTACTCATAGAAGACAAAGCACTCAAAGAGCTTGGAGGTAATGGTGTCTTTGTAGCTTGAGGAGTTGGCGATGTAGAAGCACCCGCTGTTGCACTAGGAACAGGATTGGTACTAACAGTAGTAACTGGTGAAGGGGCAGGTTTCTGAGCAAGTGGAATTCTAGAAGCACTCGTATTTTGTTTATTATTTTGGTCAAAAACAACATTTTGCTGTTTTGGGTCGGCTGGCTTAGCTGGAGGAGTTGTTGGTTTTGGCAGGTCTGATGGATTCATATTTTATATACTAGAAACAAATTACTTTTTTTGACACAATACATCTGTATAAATGATAACACAAAATAAAATACAAGTAAGCACTCAGCAGTTTATTTTTTTAAGCTCCATCACGGGCTTAAGTTTTTTAGTGACCGGACTCATCTTGCTGGGCAACTCATACCGCAACAGAATTTTCCCAAATACCTATATAAATAGTATAGATATTTCTGGACTGAGCATGGAACAAAGCATTTCTGTCCTGAGTGCTCAAAAAAAAGAGCTTGATGAACACCAGGTTGTTGTAAAAATAGATGATATTTCTTTAGCCAGTAGTTCTGCAGAGTTGGGATATACAACTGACTTTAATCGAGCAATCTCAGATACATATACAGAACAACATAAAAATCATCCCGTCCTCAATGCTCTTTCTGCCCTCCTCGCTTACTTTCAAAAACATGAATATATTGCACCAAAAAAATATGATGCCGTAAAATTAGAACAATTTCTTACCCAGTTCAATCAAAAAGTGGAGCTCATTGGAAAAAATCCAAGTGTTGCACTCAAAGTAAGTGGTTCTGATAACTCGATAGTTGTGTTTCCTGGAACCCCAGGCAGATCACTTGCTCAAGAACAAACTGCAAACAAAATTTTAGAAGCATTACAAAATGACCAACACGATATTACTACTCACATAGCTTCAACAAGTAGTGTTTTAAATAAAGATGAAGTTGAACATACTATTACTAGAGCCAAACTATTCGTTGGAAACAAAGTAGCAGTTGTTACAGATGATAGAAAATTTTATCTGTATGACCAAGATCTTGTCTCGTTTATTAATCCACTAGGCGAATACACCACTGATAAAATCGCTGAATATATCACTGACTGGGCTGAAAAAGTAAATAGAACTTCGCAAAATGCTGAATTCGAATATAACAAAGAAACTCTGAAAGTTTCGAAGTTTGTGCCTCATAAAGATGGGTTAGAAGTTGATACAGATGCAAGTGCCCAAACGATACTCACTTGGCTGAAAAATACAGAAACCGCCGGCTCTGAAGAAAAGTCCAAAGACGAAAACATCACAACTCCAACACTTGCTTTAACAGTACATAAAACTTCCCCAGAAACTACTTTAGAAAAAACAAATGATTTAGGAATTAAAGAACGAATTGGGTTTGGGGAAAGTTATTACCACCACTCAATCCCAAATCGTGTTCACAATGTTGGAATTACTGCAGAAAGAATTTCTATGACAATTGTGCCACCAGGAAAAGAATTTTCATTTAACAAAACGCTCGGTGATGTTTCTGCGAGTACCGGTTACCGCAGTGCGTATGTGATTTCTGGCGGGAAAACTGTTCTTGGTGATGGTGGTGGTGTTTGCCAAGTATCGAGCACATTATTTAGATCGGTTTTAAATGCTGGTCTTGATGTCACAAAAAGATTGCAACATTCATACCGAGTTTCTTATTACGAACTTAACTCCGATCCAGGATTTGATGCAACTGTGTACGCTGGAAATGTTGATTTTCGATTTATAAATGACACCCCAGGGCACATTATTATTGTTACTCATAATGATCCTGATGAGCTGTACATGAATGTTGAAATTTATGGAACAGATGACGGAAGAGTTGCTGAAGTGCACGACTATAAAAAATGGGGCGCTGTTGGCCCTCCTCCAACAGAATATTATCCAACTGCAGATTTACCACATGGAGTAAAAAAGCAAGTTGATTGGTCAGTTTCTGGAATTAAAACTGAGTTTGCACACACTGTAAAAGATAAAAATGGAACTGTCATTCACAATGACGTCTACTACTCTAACTACCGACCTTGGTCAGCTAAGTATATGGTAGGAATTTAGAATATTAGTTTTTGAACTAAGAAATATCGCAGTTTTGCGGAAATTTTGATGGTAAAAGTTTTGAATATAAAGTGACGAATCAGAAACGTTTTATTTTGAATAAAGCGCTTGTGATTCGTGCCGTAGGTGGGGGTTACCCACCTACGGCGAACGATCCTAGTTATGTATCACCCCGCTAAGGGTGAATTGTTAAGGGCTCCCTATTGGGAGCTTTTGTTTAATCATAGATATTTACCTTTTGGGCTTTATGCCCATAACAACAGCAGGAAGACTAACCCGCCGAAGCAGTTCGTCAAGATGAGAGCATCGAACATCGATGTCTCAATGACGTTCTGCATGCGACCCATATTTTGGAACATTTTTGTTTTAATCCCACCGGCCAATAAAACAATCATAAACAGAGAGACTAAACCAACTGCTCCAAGATAGGAGGCTATCTGAACATGCTGTACCAAAAAGACAGATGTAGAATTGGCAATCTGTGAGACCAAGAATAAGAAGATTGCCGCCTCTACTACAACCCCAACTGCCGAGAGAGCTATCGCTTGGCCGGCATTCTCCTGCCGGAGCATCTCGATAAACTGGAACGCCAAACCCGTTGCCCAGCAGAACAAGCTAATTGCTGGAGGCTGCCAAGCCATAAACTCATCAGCATAGGCAACGAATAGAATGTTGCCCGCCCACAAAAGACCCACTGCCATTGTGGACAAATCTTGGTTTCCCAAATAACTGATGAGCGCTAGCATGGCAAACAGGAAGACACAAATGAAGAGATCAACCTTCACCTGAGGAGACATTATCAGTACCTGTCCCCACCTGGTTACCTCTCCAGTTGCGCCGAGCCATCGTTCTATTGGCAAGAGAACCATGACTGTAAAGCCTATCATGACAATAAAGAACTTTTGGAAATCTTCAATTTCTAGGTCAAAAGTTCTGTCGAGGAGCAGGAGTAAACCACTGATGATTGTCAAAACAACCAACCCGCCAAATGCTTCTTGGCTGACTACTTCCTTGAAACCGTCAAACCAGGTCATCAAGCCCTGCAACTTGCCAGGGAGTGAGACTTCTGTCTGGGGTAAAGTCTGGATAGGTTGACCAGTCAAGGGATCTGTCGGGGAGGTCACAGGTGTGCCATCGGGGTTGTACTGGATACCCGGTTGGACATAAGTTGTAGTCGTAGCCGGGGCACCACTTGTGCCGCCGGTGATGAAATCCAGCACCCCAGAATTGATCAACGCCAGAACGACCAGCATAAGAACAACAACAACACCAATCATCCGCCAGTTAATACCGGCAATGGTCGCTCGCACGCCCTTACTTTCGGCGGCAGCGGCCGGCTCAGAGGGAGCAGATTCGGCGGCGGGGGTTGGAGAAGATTCAGGTTCGCCTTCACCGGAAGTTTCTTCTTCTTCATCTTCTTCATCCCGGTCGTCCCGCTTTTTCTTCTTCTTGTCGCGCTTCTTATCACGCTTCTTACCGCCACTCTTCTGCTTTTCAGCCTCGGCTTCAGCTTTGGCTTTTTGAGAGTTCAGCAGGGATCTGAGAATCTCTACCAAACTCCCATGAAAAACTGGGTTTGCGGCCGTGATAAAATTAAAATCAGCGTTCACAACCTGTGGCTCTAGGACCTCATCCCAGAAGTAAATCCCTTCCATCTCGGAGATCTCCATCTCTTTTGTTGTCTTCTCTAACCGGCTGAGCATTTCTGCCAACCGGACAATAGCGTTGAAGTTGTATGTTGCTGATTGCCGACCATCCGAACCTACCGGGTGCTTATCAAGTTGCACTGTTGCACACTTTTTAAGCAAACTAACATTGAAGTGCTTGTTGATGAACAGAGTTCTGGGGTTAGTCTTCAGTTCTGAAGCCTCTTCAACCATAAACTGATGTGGACCATTATCATCTGTTGCAGTCAGAAACTTCTGAATCGCCACTAGCCTGCCGGCTAGCTGTTGAATATTGGTTTTCGTCATTTTAGTATCCCCTTTTTAGAGGCGGTCCTCAGAGGACCGCCTCCAAAAAACTATTCGCGGCGGAGAACTCCGCCGCCAGGTTGACTGCCAAATTTCTCTGCGGGTTTGCCCACCAGCGTTGTCGTAGTACTATCACCCGTTGTCATATTGACACTCGAGCTATGTACCAGACTAATCCCCCCGAGGATTCTGAAGACAAATCCAATGCCAATCAGAGGAATTACGCATGCATGAACACCAATTACCGCCGCAGCTCCACCAGACAAGCTGGACAGAGAGAGAAAACTTACATAGCCAGGCAATGCGTACATCGCCAAAACTACTTTAAACGGTGGCCAACTGCGCGTCAGCACCATCCCACCAAAAACCATGACTGTTCCCGCAATTAATACTCCAAACATCAAAACCGCGAAAACGGCGATGTTCAAGGACATCGAGATTGAAAAAACAGTCGTGTTGATGGAATTCAGGATTGGGACATAAAACTCATCGCCCTCTAAAAGAGGCTCTTCACCTTTCGCAATCCCCAACATGTTGGGGCCAAAGGCTGAAGCAACATCCGTGGCACTATCCGCTACGTCTTCCCAACTGTCGCAAAACCCTTGAGAGGTAATGCTTGCACAGTAGTAGGATTTGCCATCGAATGTCGCGGGCATGCCAACGTAATCAGTGCCGATGTGGCCTGTCGGCCTGTTGCCTATATCAGGCAGCACGGCCAGGCCAAGCAATAAAGCAAAAACAAGTAGCGCCAACAAAGGGCGCTCGAACAACTTATCCATTAAACGCATCATGTTATTCACCCTCTAAGTTTTCGGCAAAGCCGACTAAGTCAATGCCAAGATATAGGGAATCGTTAAAATCCCAAATACCGGCAACCCAACAAAAATAGAGAAAAACAAAAAAGCAATCCCCTTGCCCACTTCATGGGCTTCTTCACCCAGACGCTTTTTGCTACTTTGGGTCATTTGATTGACTTTCGGTGCAAAAATCATCCGAGTCGGAATTGCCGCGATTTCGGCCGCGATGATCACGTTGAAAAAGATCCCAACCGGGACCTTGCCAAACACTTGGATCGCTATGCCCACCGCATACAGGATAGTTAACAAAATGAGGTCTCGCTTTACAGGATTTTCGCCTGTTTCAGCAACCTCTACGGACGATTGACTTACTTGTCGTGTACTGTTCATGAGATTACTCCTTAGATTTTAAGCCTCTCGGCTTTTGATTTACTCCGGGGCGGTTAAGCCCCTTCACAATAAACGGCCCACAGGCCATATAGCCCGAGGCCGGGCGTTTCAATAAAGAGAGCCAAAGTAAAATTCATGCCTTCACCAAATCTGGGTACCTCAAAGCGTTATTTTTACATAACACAGGGTAACGCAACAGATTTTGCTATTAAAAGCAGATTAGACACAAACTTTATAGTAGGCTCAACTAAATCGCTATATTCTTTGTTTTCAAAGAGAAAAGCAACTTAATAGAGCCCACTATTTAGACTAAAAACCAGAGGAATACTTCTGAAAATCTTTCATCATAAAATATCTATAAAAATTATTTAAATTTAAATAACTAGGATGTTAAAGAGCAAAGATACGCTAGAATAACCCCAAGCTAATTGAGGTACTCCATATATAGCACCTGAAAAACCAGTTGTCAGATTTGATACAGAAACGTTTGCTGG
>CAZDWQ010000008.1:0-33611 GCA_964509285.1 uncultured Pseudomonadales bacterium | reverse complement strand
CCTTTCTGCGGTATTCTACCGCATTAAGTGGTGCACTTCGTTTGCGAACTCATCTGCACTGTTTAGTGTAAAAATCTCAGGGAAGGGATATAGTAGTAAGTGAACTTAGGCAAAAAATTGCCTTGGTTTTTGTGTATGTTTAAAACGTATAAGCGATACTATCAGTTTTTGTGGAAATATAAGTGGCAAATGATTTTGTTCACTATCTTTTTAGTGGCATTATCAGTTGCTGAGAGTGTATATCCATATTTTTTCAAACTTTTCATTGATGCGATACCTTTAAGAGATCCAGTTCTTTTACTCAATATTTTGTTTTTGTATGTTGGTATAAGAGTACTCAAACTTGGTTTTGATGTAGCAACATATTATTCTGGTGATTCAGCTTTATTAGCCACTGCGCGTGACGTGAGAGTTGCTGTTTTTAAAAAGATTCAGGATCTAGATTTTGCTTATCACCTAACAAAGAGTACTGGCTCTATGATCTCGGCAATAAAACGCGGTGATTTAGCAGTATTTAACTTTTTTCATGTTGTGAACCTTCAGTTGGTAAGAGCGATTATTGGTTTTATAGTGCTGTTAATTTTATTTGCACAATTGAAGATTGAAATTGCAGGCTTAATGCTGTTTTCAATGATTCTTAACTCGATTTTTGCGTATTTCTTGATCAAAAGAAACGTTGCTGCACGAGTAAAATTCAATGATAGTGAAGATCAAGTTTCAGAAGTGATTGTAGATAACTTAATTAACTTTGAAACAGTGAAATTTTTCGCAAAAGAGCACTCAGAGTTCAAACGATTGGGTGGAGTTTTTGTTCCATGGTTGCAGGCATTATGGAGTTATGCTAACTCTTTCAGATTAATAGATATCGTTATTGGTGTTACTGGTAACGTGAGTTTATTCGGAGTTTTGTATCTTGGTTTGCGCTATTTATTAGCTGGCCAAATTTCTGCAGGTGAATATATTATGATTCTCGGTTTTGTAAACTCATTTTATGCAAAGTTTTTTGACATTGTGTTCCAGATGCGTGATTTAGCAAAAAATAATGCTGATTTGCAATCTTACTTTGATTTCTTTAACCACGACACTTTAGTAGAAGATCCAAAAGATCCAGTTGTGGTTAGTAACGTTGAGGGTGAGATTGTTTTTGATAACGTAAGCTTTTCATACCCAGAGGGTAGAAGTGATGCTTTAAAGAACTTCACTTTTAAAATTGAACCAGGTGAGTCTGTGGCATTAGTTGGATATTCTGGAGCTGGTAAAACAACAATCACAAAGTTGTTGATGCGTTTTTACGATCCTGATTCTGGTGCAATTTTGGTTGATGGAGTTGATATTAGAACCATGACAAAGACAAATTTACGTTCACTTATGGGAATCGTGCCACAAGAACCAATCTTGTTTAATGAGTCAATCGCTTACAATATTGGGTATGGCGCAGGTACTACTGACATGAACAAAATTGCTGGGGCTGCCCAAATGGCTAACCTCGACGAGTTCATCAAAGACCTTCCTCAAGGTTATGACACAAAAGTTGGTGAACGTGGCGTTCGTTTGTCTGGTGGTCAGAAACAACGTTTGGCTATTGCTCGTATGATTTTATCTAACCCGGATATTATTATTTTTGATGAAGCAACCAGTCAACTTGATAGTCAATCAGAAAAGTTAATCCAAGATGCGTTTTGGAAAGTTTCTAAAGATAAGACAACTATAATTATCGCGCACCGTTTATCTTCTATCACGAAGGCAGACAGAATTATTGTGATGGAAAATGGGGGCATTGCAGAAGTAGGCACTCACAGAACATTACTTGCTAAAAAAGGTTTGTACGCCAAGTTCTGGCAGTTGCAGACGGTCGGTTAGAGCGAAAAATTTGGCGATAATCCGCTGGGTTTAAAACACACCTTTTCGGTCCATTTTTATCATTGTCGCTTCCCAAGCAGGTTCGTACAGTTGCCAAGCTTGCACTATAAGATCATCTAAGGTTTTTGTTTTGTGTTCACTTGCTTTTAGATTGAGATTAAAGGAAGAATTTGCGAAGCCAGATGGTTGGGTCCAAACTGAGCTTGGGTAGTTTTTTTTGAGTTCTTGTAGACTACTTAGTATTGAAGTAACCATGAAGTTCTTTAATTGAGTTAGGTTTTTCCCAGGAAAAAGTTCCGTAAGTATTTGATCTTGTAGGTATTTTCTATGGAGGGCTTGTTTAATTTCATTTGCCCCATGCACAGAACTTTTATTTGGTCTTGGAAGACCCATTGCCATACTAGTGTCGGCAAGCGAAAAAATGAGCAAAGAGAGTTTATCTGTCCATGCTAAGTTTTCACTACCGCAATCTAAGAACGGGTTTAATTGTCGGTCGTGCAGGCAAGTGAGCTGGGCCCATTTTTTTGCTACTGGTTGTAGACGAGGAGCAGTTTTTTTTGCCCAGATAGCAAGCAGATCACCGCCCATTTGTGGATGTATCCAGTGTCTTGCCTTGTCATATGTTGGTCGGTCGATTACATGTGGTGGGTGAACAAGTGTTTGTGCAGTTTCTTTATTTGAATCAGCTGCAGTTTTACCGATGTCGTGTAAAAGCCAGAATGGGGCTCTGTTGAGTACTTCATGTTGGGTCCCAAAATCTGGTCTTAAGAGTAAAAATAAGTCTTTAGCCAGTCGGTTTGCAGTGAAATGTACAGCAACAGAGTGCATGAAAGTACCAGGGTCTCGGTTTGCAAACGACTCAAGTAGTGATTTTAATTCAGGCCAGCTTAGAAGTAATTCTTCAAAACTACGTGGAAGCAAAATATGGGTTTCTGGTTGTAGTAATTCGGCTGATTTACTTGGCACAAGAGGTCATTATATGTCACCGATAAGTATTGGCAACCACTGGTTTCTGAATATTATGATAAAATACTCAAAGTAATCGCGTATTTTTTTTTTGCGCCAAAAGGTAAAAAAGGAAAAAACAATGCCACAATATCCAATTAACGAATCAAAGAATAAGATTGCAGTGATTTCACTTGGCGGATCTTTAATTGTTCCTAACCAAGTAGATACACAATACCTCGCAGAATTCAGAAAATTCATTATCGACCAGCTCAACAAAGGCTGGCGTTTTTTTATCATAACTGGTGGTGGTATTCAAGCTCGCAATTATATTGATGCAGCAACAGCAGTCATGGGTGATGAGATTACCAAAGATGACCAAGATTGGTTGGGTATCCACGCGACTCGTTTTAATGCACATTTAGTCAGAACAATTTTTAGAGATCAAGCTCAGCCTGCAATTATCACAGATCCAGAGATTGATGCAATTTCTGACGCTCAAATTATTGTCGTTTCAGGTTGGAAACCAGGTTGGTCAACTGATTTTGTGGCAGCAAAAGTTGCACAAAGAATTCACGCTCCGTACTTATTTAATCTTTCAAATATTAAACAAGTTTATACCGATGACCCAAACAAAAATCCAGATGCAAGACCAATTGAAAAGATGACTTGGGCAGATTTTCGAGATATGGTTGGAGATGAGTGGACTCCTGGAATGAACACTCCATTTGACCCAATCGCAGCAAAATTGGCTCAAGCAGAGGGTCAGACAGTTTTAGTTATGGAGGGTAAAAACCTTGTTAATCTTGAAAAAGCTCTGAATGGTGAAGAATTCTTTGGAACAATTATTTGTCCGGAGTAAAAAATTTATACGTAAATTTGCCCAAAAATGAGGTAGAAAAGTCCAACAAAAAATAGGGCAAGTAAAACTAGTGTTCTAAATCGTTTCTGTGGAATCTTGTTCACAAATTTTTTGGCGATAAAAGCGCCTACTAGTGAGACAGGAATACTGACGAGAAGAGAACTTACCCAAAATTTTTCTAGTATTGTCCCAGAAAGAAGATATTGAGAAATTCGAGCCGTATCCACAAAAAACCCGATTGCACCTGAAGTAAAAATAAATACTGATTTTTCGAGATTGTATGCAGCTAAAAAACTAGTTCTGATAGTGCCGCCAACTCCAAAAACCCCAGCTAAAAAGCCTGATAAACTTCCACCAACGATTGCGTTTTCTGATGATGCTTGTAATTTCCATTTTGGTGAAGCGAATAAAAAGGCTACATATGCAATAAGAAAAGTGCCAAGGACTTGTCTGAAAAATGTTTCAGGAAAGGTAATTGGCAACCATGCGGCAAAAAAACTAATTATCATTCCTGGAATACCAAATAAGAAGATTAATTGCAAGTTTATGCCTTTTTTAAAAAAGATAATTTTCCAAATATTGCCAAACCAATGAATAATTCCTGCAAACAATAATGCTTGCGAAGCTGGTAGAAATAATAAAAGAACGGGAATCATGATGGTAGAAGTTCCAAAACCAGTCATTGTTCCCACAAAAGAAGCAAAAAGTGTGAGTATGAGAATAAGAAGGATATTCATAATCCTATTTAGCATAGCATAAATCACAAATTATTGAGGTATAATATTGATCAACAGAAAGTTTTCTATGAGTTTATCAGTTGGGATAGTGTGGGTGCAACACGACATGAAATTCCCTTCGAGTTTACTATCAAGCTTCCCAAACCAAGAAAAGCACGAAAGATAACAAAGAGGGACGAATTAGGTCGTATAATATGGACGAAAGCTAAATAGTCGACTTATCTACTTATGTTTATAGATGAGCCAGAAGGAAATCTGGACAACTTACCAGAATATCTTGGATCTGCATCAGCGATGGGAAGTGCCGTTAGTTTTTGGTTGAAAGATGGGAGCAAAATCAAAGCTTTTTTTGATTATTCTCAAGAACTCTTTCCTGAGAGAATAAAACTATTCAATAGAGATGAAGTTGGTATTTCAGAGCATTTTCAAATATCTGCTTCATGTGTTCAACGCTTCAAAATTCATAGGCATGGAATTATGCAATCTACTCTTGATGATCAAGGAGTTCCAATTGCTGGGCCAGCGATTATCATTCGGTCAAAAAAAATTAGTGGAGAGGGAAAAATAATTTGTCCTGGTACCGTTGCAATTCAAGCTGATGAAATTGAAGACGGATTTGAAATTCTAGACAAGGAGTAAATATGGATAAAAGTGGACCACAAGGAGTAAGTGGGAAAAACCTGAAAATAAAGAAAATGAAATCAACTGGTGGAGCTCAAACTGTTACCGCAACCGAGGATGTTGAAGTGGGTGAAATGGATAATCGTTTGGACAAGAGAGATAAAATAATTTCTATGATATTAGTCGGTGTAATTATTGGTGTAGTTGTATTGCTAATTGAATATAATTTTTTTGCGGGACAATAACTCAATATGAATACATTCCTTCAATCAGCACAACACATTCTTGAGCAAGCCGGGCATCCTCTTCATTACAAAGAAATCACTCAAAAAGCCATAAAGCAGGGCCTTCAAACTGAAGGTGCAACCCCTTGGGCCACCATGAATGCCCAAATTGCCACTGACATCAAAAAGAATGGTGATGATTCTATTTTTTATCGTAGTGAGCCTGGAACTTATGGCTTGAAAGCCCAAGGTATTCAGCATTCAATCTCAGCAAAAGCCAATATCATCAAGCATCGTATTACTTCTGACCTCAACACTAAGCAAAAAGGCGATATTGCCGAAGCCAGAGTGGCAGAACTAATCACTTTGTATGGTGATGAGGGTCTGTCTTGTTACCGCCCAATTAGTGATGACGAAGGCATAGATATTATTGTCAAAAAAAGAGGTGATCTTGATGTTGCGTATGTTCAAGTCAAATCAACCTTTGGTAATGGCTCAGATCGTTTTGTGTGTAGTGTCAAAGAGGACAAAATCGTCAATAAAAGAAGAATGTTGATGGTCTTTGTTTATTTTGATTTGACCGATGGCGATATTCACGAGCATGTTTTTTGTGTTCCGGCATCTGAGTTTTTGAAACTCACTCATAATGAAAATAAAAAACCAGGTCATCGAGTTTTTACTGTCAGCCTCAATAGTCCAGACAAATCCAAATATGCCAAGTATTTGATCGAAAAAAGAGAATTGGCTAATAAAATTCTTGAAATAATGAATGAAACATAAAGCACACCTAACTGCATCTGATTTATACAACTACATCCAGTGTCCTCATCGTGTATGGCGTGACATCTACGGTTCTCAACAAGAAAAGCTCAAAGAAACAAATCCGTTTGTAGAAATGCTCTGGGAAAAGGGTGTTCAGCACGAAAAAGAAGTGTTGGGCTGGATGGGTGAGTTGGTTGATTTGGGAAAAGGGGACCAACAAGAGCGTATCCAAGCTACCAAAAAAGCTATGGAAGATGGCGTGGATTTGCTTTATCAACCGGTGATCGTTCATGAAAATCTTTTAGGCATTCCAGACTTTTTGAAAAAACTAGATGACTGCACGTATATGGCTGTTGATGTGAAGAGTGGTAGGGGTTTTGAAGGTACCGATGATGATACTTCTGAAAATGGTCCTAAGCTCAAAAAACACTATGCTGTTCAGTTGGCTTTATATACAGAAATTCTAGAAAAGACCGGTTTTAGTAATGGCCACAGACAGGCAATTATTTATGATATTGAACACAAAGAAGTGTTATATGAATTGGACCGCCAAATTGGTGTGCGGGACCAAAGAAGCTACTGGCAGTATTACCAGTGGCTCAAAGTTGAAGTTTGGAATTTGATTTCAAATCAAAAAAGCAATGATCCAGCGATGGCAGGTATTTGCAAACTTTGCCCGTGGTACGACAGTTGCAGTTCGTGGGTCAAAGCTAACGATGACACCACTGGTTTATTCTACGTTGGCAGAAGTGTGAGAGACACTTTGAGAAGTGATATCGGTTTGACAACCATTCACGATGCTCAAAGCATTGATGTGAATGAACTAATGGCTGAGAAAGCTAAAGACAAGCAGTTTTTACAGAGAATTGGTGAGAAGACACTTGAGAAGATCAAAATTAGAGCAGAAATCATGGCCAATAAATTGCCACCTGTTCTTTACGATGAATTAGATTTGCCAGATGTTGAATATGAGCTTTTCTTTGATATTGAGGATGACCCAACTCAAGCATTCGTCTATTTGCACGGTGTCTATGAAAGGACCTCAAAAGGGGAACGGTTCATTCCATTTGTAGCTTCAAGAGTGACACTAGAAGCAGAAGCTCAAGCTTGGCAAGAGTTTTGGGATTACATTCGTTCATTGCCACAAGATGATTTTGCTTTGTATTACTATTCTCATCATGAAGAGACCACTTACAAAAAGATGGCAGATCTCTATCCGCATGTAGCCACAAGAGAAGATGTTGAGTGGTTGTACCAGGATTCAAGAGCAATCGATCTGTATAGAGTCATCAGCAAATCAACTGATTGGCCAGTGGGAAGCTACTCACTCAAGAGTATTGCCAAGTATTTAGGTTTCAGTTGGCGTGACAAGACACCATCAGGGGCACTTTCTATTCAGTGGTACAACGATTATCTCAAAACAGGTGACAAGGCTATCTTAGAGCGTATTTTGCTCTATAACGAGGATGATTGTATTGCTACTTTGGTGATCAAAGATGCTTTACTAAAAATGGTCCCAACCAATTCTTAGCTTGCAACTTTCCCAAGTTTGTTCCTAATATGAAGCATGAAGTTTTTTGTAAATTCCAAGCTTCTGGGTGATGTACCCTCAATCGAAGAGATTGAATCAGCATCTGCTATTCAGAGTGAGGTGTCTTTTCATTTCGGAGGTAAAAAGATTGTAGGCAGGCTTGATTTTGATCAGAGTTCTTTGCCTAGTTCCATTGCATTGCTCAGTTACTCAGGGATCAAAGAATACCCAGTCAGTCAGATTGAGCAGTTTCAGGTCCTTGATGAGGGAGTTGCAGATTACTTTGGTCCACCTATCTTTACTCAATAAAAAGAGATCATTTTGTGCTACGGCTAGGACCATATTTGGTTTATAATCTACTTATCTACTTTTAGTAAGAATTCAGTCGAGAGAACACTGCCTTATGGAGAAATCACAACTATCTGAACGAGACATATGTACCAAATTTATTACGCCAGCAGTACAGCAAGCCGGTTGGGACGTTGATTCACAAATCCGTGAAGAAGTCAGTTTCACAAAGGGTCGCATTATTGTCAGAGACAAGGTGATTGCCAGAGGCAAACCAAAAAGAGCAGATTACATTCTTTACTACAAAGAACATTTCCCAATAGCCTTGATTGAAGCCAAGGACAATAAGCACTCAGTGGGTGACGGCATGCAACAGGGCCTTGAGTATGCTGAAACTTTAGATATTCCTTTCGTATTTAGCTCAAATGGAGATGCCTTCATAGCTCATGACAGAACTGGCATGTCTGCTGAAACAGAGAGGCAGATCAGACTAGATGAATTCCCAAGCCCTCAAGAGTTGTATCAAAGATATTTGCGTTGGAAAAATATCGATATGGCCGAGGAGCAGATTCTGACCACAGATTATTACTATGACACTCGTGGCAAATCACCTCGTTACTATCAACAAATTGCTATCAATAGAACTATTGAAGCAGTGGCCAATGATCAAAAGCGAATCATGTTGGTTATGGCTACTGGTACAGGCAAGACGTACACAGCCTTTCAGATTATGTGGCGTTTATGGAAGTCGGGGGCAAAAAAGAGAATTTTATTCTTAGCTGACCGCAACATCCTTATTGATCAAGCAAAGACCAATGATTTCATTCCTTTTGGTGACAAAATGACCAAGATCAGTAATCGCCAGATTGATAAGTCGTATGAGCTCTATCTTTCCTTATATCAGGCGGTGACGGGTAATGAAGAAGAGAAGAACATCTACAAACAATTTAGCCCCGATTTCTTTGATTTGATTATTGTGGATGAGTGTCATCGAGGTAGTGCCAGAGCAGATTCAGCGTGGAGAGAGATTCTTGAATACTTTGACCATGCCACTCAAATTGGTTTGACTGCTACTCCAAAAGAAACGAAAGATGTCTCAAATATCGATTACTTTGGTGAGCCTGTTTACACCTACTCACTCAAGCAAGGTATTGAGGATGGCTTTTTGGCACCTTACAAAGTGGTCCGTTACACCATTGATCGTGATGTTGAAGGTTACCGCCCAGAGCCTCACAAACGAGATATCTATGGGGAAGAAGTTCCTGATGAGGTGTATTACGGCCATGATTTTGATCGAAAGCTGATTATCGATGACCGAACCAAGCTTGTAGCTAAGAAAGTCACTGAATATCTAGAAGCCAATGAGCCTTTTGCCAAGACAATTGTGTTCTGTATTGATATTGAACATGCCGAAAGAATGAGACGGGCTCTAATCAATGAGAATCAAGAACGATACCAAGAGAACTCTAAATACATCATGCGAATTACTGGTGACAATGAGCAGGGGAAAGCAGAATTAGACGGTTTTATTGATCCTGAGAGCAAATATCCAGTCATTGTGACCACTTCTAAGTTATTGACCACAGGTGTTGATGCTCAAACTTGTAAGTTGGTAGTCCTTGATGCTCCAATCAAATCAATGACCGAGTTCAAACAAATCGTAGGTCGTGGTACGAGACTTCGTGAGGATCATGGCAAGTTCTACTTCACTATTATGGATTTCCGCAATGCCACTGATAACTTCGCCGATCCTGACTTTGATGGCGAGCCAGTGCAAATTTATGAGCCAGTGCTACCGGCAAAAATAGAAGGGGCTCAACCTGTCAAAACACAGTCTGTTTCAACAGACGAACTAGATATCTCAGAGGTTCTGTATGATCCGCAACGTGCTGATGCCATGACATTGAGAGATTCAGCCGGTGAGGTAGGGTATCGAACTAGTGGAGTTCACAAATACCATCTCAATGATGTAGAAGTGATGGTCTCAAGTGAGAAAGTTCAGTTTTATGATGAAGGTGGCAAGCTTGTCTCGGAATCACTGGAAGAGTATTCAGCTAAAAACTTGAAAAAACTTTATCCTGAGTTAGCTAATTTTCAACGAGCATGGGAAGAAGCTGAAAAAAAATCGGTGTTGATTCACAGTTTAGTGAAAAATGGTTTTTTTGTTGATGAGCTTTTGGAAAAGATTGATCCCGCATTAGATGTTTATGACTTGGTTTTGAGCGTTGCGTACAAGCAAGAGGCAAGCATTACCCGGTCCCAAAGAGCTCAGCAAGTAAGAGAGAGTGAGTTTTTCAATCAATACCAAGATACACAAAAAGAGTTATTGCTTGATCTTTTGAGCGTGTATGAGCAAGAAGGTATTGTGGCCATTGAGGATGTTGAATTACTTAGAGTTGAACCATTTATCAAATATGGGTCACCGGTTGAGATACTTGGAACCATTTTTTCTGGTAGAAATGAATATTTATCAGCATTAGCAGATATGAAGAAGCACTTATACAAAGGTTAGATTATGGCACTTTCAACAAAGATCAAAACAATTCAAAACATCATGCGTCAAGACAGCGGTGTCGATGGTGATGCTCAAAGAATTTCGCAATTAGGGTGGTTGATATTCCTCAAGATTGTTGATGATCGTGAGCGAGAGCTTGAGATCATGAAAGGGGATTATGAATCACCAATGCCAGAAGAGTTGAGATGGCGAAATTGGGCATTGGATGAAGAAGGTATTACCGGTGATGAGTTATTGAACTTTGTAAACAATGACCTTTTCCCTAAGTTGAAGAACCTTGAAGTCAAATCTACTGATGATAAAAAGGCCCTTATTTTACGGTCCGTGTTTGAAGATGCTTTCAACTACATGAAGTCAGGGACCTTACTTCGACAGGTAGTCAACGAGCTCAATGACATTGATTTTGCCAGTTCAAATGACAGACATGTTTTCAATGATGTTTATGAAAAAATCCTCAAGGACTTGCAGAGTGCCGGAAATGCTGGTGAGTTTTACACTCCTCGTGCAGTTACTCAGTTTATTGTGGACATGGTGGATCCAAAGCTTGGTGAAAAAGTATTTGACCCTGCTTGTGGCACTGGTGGCTTTTTGACATCGGTGATTGAACATGTTCGCAAGAATGAAGTCAAAACGGGTGAAGACAACGAAGTTTTGGCTAATTCTATCTACGCGGTAGAAAAGAAACCACTTCCTCACTTACTTTGTACAACCAACATGATTCTTCATGGTATTGATGATCCAAGCAATATTGTAAGAGGTAATTCATTGGTCCGTCCTTTACGTGATTACACTGAAGATGACAGGGTCCATGTGATCGTGACTAATCCACCGTTTGGTGGGACCGAAGAAGATGGAATTGAACTTGGCTTTCCAAAGAAGTTCCAAACAAGGGAAACTGCCGATCTTTTTTTGGTCCTGATTATTCATTTACTCAAAGAGAATGGTCGAGTGGGTATAGTTTTGCCAGATGGTTCTTTATCTGGTGAAGGTGTCAAACAGAGAATCAGAGAGCATTTGCTCAATAAATGTAATTTACACACAATTATTCGTTTGCCAAACAGCGTCTTCAAGCCATATGCCACTGTTAGTACTAATTTGTTGTTTTTCTCAAAGGGTAAGCCAACCAAAGAAGTTTGGTATTTCGAGCACCAACTTCCAGACGGATACAAAAGCTATTCAAAGACAAAACCAATTCAACTAAGTGAATTTGATGTTATCAAAAAATGGTGGAGCAACAGAGAAGAAGGTCCTTTTTCATGGAAGGTTGGCATCAAAGATATTGAAGAAAAGGGTTTCAACTTAGATATCAAGAATCCAAATATCAAACGAAAGAAAATTGAGCAATCACCAGAAGAAATCATTTCAGAGATTCGAGAGAATCAGAGTCAAATTGATCAATTGTTGAGTGAGATTGAGGAACTAATCAAATCATGAGCTATACATTAGATGAACTATGCCATATAGAAAAAGGCAAAATCGGTATTACAAAAGCCGTTGATGGTGAATATCCATTAGTAACCACTGGTGAAGATTTTGGAACACACAATGAATACCACTTTGAAGGTCCTGCTGTATGTGTGCCACTAGTTTCTTCAACTGGCCACGGACACGCTAGCATCAAGAGATTACACTATGTTGAGGGAAAGTTTGCTTGTGGAAATATTTTGGCAGTGCTGATTCCAAAGGATCCTAGTAAGTTGTCAGCGAAGTTTTTATACACCTATCTTACTGTTCACAAACAGGAAAAATTGGTGAGAAAAATGAAGGGTGCGGCCAATGTATCTCTAACTATGACTAATTTGTCCAGTGTTGTCTTGGATAATTTACCAACTCTACAAGAACAAGAAGCACTATCAAGTTTATTTTTCAGTGCAGTAGAAAAAATAAACACACTAAATTTATCTAACCAAAAATACTTAGATTTAGTAAAAATATTAGAGAGACAGATTTTTTCGTATGCAACAAAGGGAATGATATTTGCAGACTATAAAAATAGGGATGAAATTGATAACAATAAGTTGATTGAAAGTGGTTGGAGATTTATTGAACTTGAAAAATTGGTGATAAATAGAGATTCAGAAAGGGTTCCTTTATCAACTGACAATAGGAAAACCCATAAAAATAAGCAATATCCTTATTATGGGGCATCTGGAATTATTGATTATGTCGATGACTATATTTTTGATGAAAAATTATTGCTTTTGAGCGAAGATGGAGCCAATCTAGAACTTAGGTCGAATCCAGTTGCTTTTTTTGCAGATGGAAAATATTGGGTGAATAACCACGCTCATGTTTTAGGGGCTGATGAGATGAATAAACTAGAATATCTAAGAATTTTTATTGAATCAATTTCTTTGAAGCCGTATTTATCGGGATCAGCCCAACCAAAACTAAGTCAAAAAAATCTAAATAGAATCGTTGTTCCAGTTCCACCAGACAAGCTTATGGTTGAAATAATTCAAAAAGTAAAAGTATTTGAAAGAATGAAAAGCAGTGTTATTGAGCTTATAGAAAAGAATGAAAAATTGATATCAAAATGTAAAAATAGTTTTTTTTATAAATATGTCTGATTACTTCACCCCTGACGGTTACCTACCAGCACAAAAAGTTCGTGATTTACTCAAGAACTTTGAGTATAAGGGAAAGAAATTGTCAGAGGAGAAGGTGGGGGACATAATTGAACAATTTTGGTTTCAGGATTACTACTCTAATTTTATTTGTATCCCAGAGGTTTTTGAATCACTTCAAGACTATTTAGAAGAGCATGGACCGGAAGTAAAGAGAATTGATTTCTATCGATACCACTTTTCAAAGGTTGTTACTGACGATAAAAAATGGTCCATCTTAGAGCTCATCTCTGTTGATTTTGAAACAAAACAACGCAATGACATAAATCAAGACCTTTTGCAGGAAGTTCTTGATAAACATAAGATCACCGATGTTTCATTTGAGTGGTTACTTGAGAAGAAGTTCATTTGGCAAATAGAGGATAAATTTGAATGGCGTCACCATACCTACACTGAGTTTTTTGCTTCCGAGTATATTCTCAAACAAAAGGACCCAATCAAGATTGTTGATGATTTAGTAGTTTTGTATGTTGAAGCTGATAAGTCAAAAAACATCAAGCCTTCTTGGCACGGTGTGATCAAGTTTTTACTTCAAAGCGAAATTTCCCATGATGTGTTGAACTGGCTTATTGGATTGATCAAAGAAAACCCACT
The DNA here is from genome assembly GCA_964509285.1 of uncultured Pseudomonadales bacterium. GTDB lineage: Bacteria > Patescibacteriota > Microgenomatia > UBA1400 > PJMF01 > VFLK01. The sequence goes on along the minus strand of CAZDWQ010000008.1, from coordinate 20,045 downwards.
CAATTTGAGTGAGGATCTTACAAATATCATCAGCATGTTTGCACCTCACGACTTGGATGATACTGAAAAATCAGAGGTCTTCAATACTATTTATGATACCTATCAAGAAAGAACGGTTTGGTTGCCGGTCTGGGCAAGAACAGGGTTGGCTAAGTTTTTCACAACTACACAGTTAGAAAAATTTGAAAAACACTTAGAAGCTACTGATGATGAGGTCGAAACGTATGTCCATCGTGGGAATGTAGTCGCCGTAGTGGAAGAACTGATTGAGCTAGGAATCATTAGTGACAAAAAGCAGGTTAGCTTATGGAAGGATAGGTTTGTTGAGTACGCGTTAGATGACAATGACAATGGGGTACTGCAAAGGCACAGCCTTCATGCTCTTATGCAGTTCAAAGAAAAAGATGGTCAACTGATCCTCAAACTAAGAAAAAGCCTAAATTCATCAGATACTTTGGTCCGAGATGCATTTATTCAGTACTGCTCGGAGTCGGCTCCAAATACAAAAGAAGCCATTGATGTTTTTGCTGATGCATATGGCGAAGGTATGTCTCGTGTTTATAGCAGACACGGCATGTATGAAATTTCATCATTAGACGGCTTCACATATCTTATCGAGAAACTAATAGCTGATGGCAATTTCTTACATGAGTTTATTGACTCTGAATCAATCTTTGACGGTGAAAGAAAAGATCCCGATGCTAAGTTTGTTCAAAAGATTATTGATTTGGCTAGGTCAAATGCAGGTCTTGCTAAAAAGTTGAGTGATCTCATGAAGGCAGTCATAAAAAATGACGAAATATATCAGGTAGAACGCTCATATTTTGTTCGAAATATTAGTTTATTTCTCTTTGAGGACCGTGACAGAGGTATTGAGTTTATCAAAGACGTAATTGGCGAAGATGACATTACAAGGCACTTTGTTCATAACTTTTTTGACATACTTCCAGAGGTTTTGACGTCTGAGAATTGGCAAGAAATATTTGAAATGCTAGAAGCAACGGGTATTGAATACGTTGATCGCCACCTTGAGAGAGTGTCTTATGGACTTAGGTTTAGAAAAGAAGCTGGTGGTAAAGAACTATTTGAGGAGATTGCCAAAAAAAGAGGATATAAGATCGAGAAACCCAGAGATTATGAGAAAGAAGAGAAAAAGAGGCAGGATGAACTCTACAAAGAGTTCAAATTCAAGATAGAACCTGATAAGGGCCGGTTCATGGGAGACGTCTTTGAATATTACCTCAATAATGCAGAGGTAATCGAAGAAAGATGGTCAGACTATGAAGAAGAACGAATGCTGTTCTTGGCATATGAAGATGGTGTCAAAAGGCTAGATCCAAGAGATTTTAGAGTCACATTTGAAGAGAAGAAAAAGCGTGGTGGTCGTTTTAGGTGGTCCAGTCAGGCCGCTTTTTATGGTGAGATGATCAAGGTCGTTCAGCGTATGAGACCTGATTTGCTAGAAGAGCCAGATGTAAGGCAACACATTATCGATTTCACCCCGTATTGTTATTCTGATGACTACAAAGTGGTCCATGAGCTAATTACTGAGATTGAACCAAGTGAAATTAGTTGGCTTGTTGAACTTTATAGAAATGAAGATGACGATCGCCGGTATTTGGTCCCTGAATCATTTGTTTATTTTCTTGAGAGCTTATTGGACCACAAGCAAGATATTGCAAGTGCTATTCCAACACTTAGAACATTCATTCTTGATGAGAATATTTCTGATTGGGTAAGTCGAAGTGCTTTGGAGTTGTTGGGAAAGATTGAAGTTTCAAACGAGGATTATCAAGTTTTCCTTCAAGATATATTTGAAAAATCAGAACACGACAATGTAAAAGAAGAAGCAAATAGGCAACTGATTGTTTTGTTTGAAGAAGAAAATGCTATTCAGTGGAGATTTGAGCAAATCAAAGAAAGAATGAAGCCCTTTGTTGAGGAAACTGGGTTTCATTCAGTTGGTGCTCATGAAGAAGAATTACATTCAAGGTCTTTTGGCAGTGCTGTTTCCTCACTCGTTGGAATTCAGTACTTTGATTATTTTCTTGAACTATTGAAATTTGTTTTCAAAGAAACCGATCCCAGATTCGCATCATATCAAACATATGTTTGGCAACTTACAAAATCCTATTTACTGAATCAAAAAGGTAGTGACTCTATTGAATCATTACAACAAGTTGAATCTTGGTACAAGAAGAATAAGGGAGAAGAAAGCTTGAGTTGGTTTATTTATCAGCTAACTCAACTCAGAACTGAAATTATAAACAGATTGAGTGTTGAAAGGGAACAGAAATGAGCTCTGTCCCAACTCAATTACCTAGTGGTCTTACGGAAGTCGGTTTTGAGCAAGCTCAGAGCGATTTAGAACTTTTACAAAAAGAAGTTGCCAAGCGTGAGAAAACTGGTCGGGAACTAAAAAAACTTTTACATGATTGTTCAGAAGGAACAGGTAATTGGGCCGAATATGAACAAATCTGTAAAACTATCATTGAGACATGTCTGAAGGACGATATCCCAAGAATAGATGTCCATCTAAATAGGTTGCCAAGAGTAAGGAGAAGTGAGCATGGGAAAAAGCCAGACCTAATGTTTCTAAACACTGTTGATCAAGGAGATTCTTTTTGGGCTCAAAAATTTAGATCACATGGTTCTAGAAGGATAGTTTTAGAGTGTAAGAATTATTCTAAGGGGAAAATTTCGTACAAAGAGGTATATCAAACGTTTCACTATTTATCGAATGAGTCAGGTAGGTTTGGAATAATTCTTACAAGAAAAGATTGTAAAGAGTATAAAAATAATAAAATTATTTCAAATTCGGCTTATTCTGCTATAAGACGACTTCATAATCTTGAGCCTGGATTCATGGTATGGGTTATTGGCGATAAAGAATTGAAGGATCTGATCGATGCTTATGTGAATAATGACACAGACGGTTTTTTCTTCGCACAGGAACAGATCTTTATGGAAGAAATGCAACCAAGATAGTATTTAGATCAACTCAAGAATCTTATCAGCAACTTCCTCACCATCATCCCATTTCAGTTTGATTTTGTGAGTTTTACCGCCGGTTGTTTCAATCAAAACCCATTTGAAGCCCTTGATGTTGAATGGGTTGATTTTCGAACTGCCGTCAGCATTGGTAGAGGTGATGACATTGGATATCTGTTTTGTTGGAATAGAGATTTTATTGAAGCTGAGCTTTTTTCCAATAACTACTTTTGCAGGGTAGATCTCAATCCAATCAAGGACTAATTGTTTCTTTAGTAGTGGATTTTCCATAGTAGGTTGCTTTCTATATTGCTTTGAATTATAGATCTAAAAAGTAGATAAGTCTACTAATAGTGCGTTTATCTTTAGTGCGTAAGGGTCTGTAATCGTGGATATGCTAAGCAAATCCCGTTTTACTCAAATCGTAGGTCAAAATATTCGAAAAGTTCGTTTAGATAAGGGGATGACTCAAGATGAGCTTTCTCACGAATGTGGGTTTTACAGAACCTATATCAACTTGGTTGAGACTGCTCACAGAACTCCATCTTCGTTCACTTTGTTCAAAATAGCGAAGGCTCTAAAGGTCCCAGTTGATGACCTTTACCCAACCACGGTTTAGGTAAAATCTACAAAGTTACCGTATTTTTCATTTTCCTCAAGTAGTGGTTGGGTAGAACGCCGGTTGGATGACGGTAAAAACGGCATATACCGTTTTTTTGAAGCACGTCATAAAATATATCAAAATGATACAAGATGAAATAATGACAGAATGCAAAAATGAATCAGAAAAGTGACAAGTGGATTTTTTATCCTTCTACCGAGTATGGAGAGTTGGTTCTTGATAAGAAACAAACAATTTCCAAATATTCATTTGGCTTGGCTTCACTACTTACTCAGCTCAGGTCATTTCAGTATGAGTTGAAAGAATTCAGAAAAAAATTCAAAGTGAGTCCTTTTTATCAGATTCCGGAAGGACTGGAATACTCTAATCATGAAGACTGGCTAAACTCTTTAGACTTGGATTACGAAGAGTTATTTTTTGCAGGGGATTACATTTGTTTTCTTTATCGATTGCCTAATGACTGGCAATTGCCATTTATGACGGCAATTGTGTCAGATTTTCTGCCGGTCCCAATTCAACTACCGCCAATAGAGATTTATCAACCCAATAATCCCATTTCATTCAAAAATAATAAGTTTCCTGAGCAATTGGCCAGATATCCTGCACTTGTTATAAAAAAGAAAATTCCATTTAGTGCAGTCAGAACTTGGTTGGAGGCAAATAAATCAAAATTCAATAAAGCTGTCGAGAGCTTATATGTTGATGATCCTCTTCACAGTCAAGAGAGAACGTTATTTTGGGGTATGGTTGCCAGTTTAGTTTACAGAGAATATCCGCATATTGATCCAGAGTTTCAAGACAGGTGCATTGAGCATGCCCATCATTTATCCAATACTAAGGATGAGCTCGATTATGTTGAATTGAATACCTATCGGAAACGGTTTGAAAAAGCATTGGATCAAATAGATTTTTTTCTTCTTGAGTAAACAGTACTTCACCAAAGCACTGTTTATATTCATCTAACTTTTTTCTTTACACTCATGCTCAATGAGAGATATAGAACTTCTCTACGAGCAAAGCACAGAAATGACACCAGAAGACTTGGATGTCATTTTTGACATGCTTTTCGAGATGGTTTGGGAATCTCTTCAAAAAAAGTCGGCAGAAGCATAGCCCTTGTGTTGAATAGACGACTCAAAATAGCTATTCAGAGGTAAGGGACTCTAGAAAGGCTCATTCCCGGCGGGTGATGATATAGCAAAGAGAGATCTGAAATGCCTTTGACCTTGACGAGATTCAAGGGTGGCACATACCACACAGGTAGGAAACACAGACAGACAACTATATCACCCAGAGGGCTATAGACCAGAAGAGGAAAACACAACTAGGGGGGCCGAAGGCCCTAGAAGAAAAGTCGACTAGTAAATAGTAATAAAAAGAAAGGAAGGTATGTCATACCAACGATTTTCACCTCATTTGAGATATGAGGACCGTACGTTTCAATTACGCCTAAGTGAGGCGTGGAGAGCATTCTTGCTTCAAGAAAGAGCCGTGAATGGCAAATCAATGAAGCAAATCGTAGAAGAAATATTGGTTGATCATTTCAACCATAATCCAGCAGAAAGTGAGGTCTAAAATGTCAAAAACAAAAGAGTATGTTTTAGAGCAAGAACAACAGCGTTGGGATGACCCTGAAAGCGTGCCCGATGATGACTATAATGAAGCTACCATTGATAATGAATTAGAAGCTGAAATGATGCCCCATAGAGCTATTCATGAGGCATTCAAATCTTCTCGTAAAGGATCACTATGCTAGCCGCACTATACGCAAGAGTTTCATCAAACCGTCAAGAAAATGAGAAAACTATTCGTTCTCAGATCATGGCAATAAGAGATAAAGCAAAGGCAGAGGGTTACACCATAATCAAGCAATATCTAGATGATGGATGGCCAGGTGAACATATTGGAAGACCCTCTCTTGATGCAATAAGACTTGATGCTGATACTGCCGAGTGGGATGTTGTAATTGCATATGATCCAGATCGTATTGCAAGGAAATTTTCATATCAGGCACTTATATCAGATGAGTTGGAACTGAAAAATAAACAGTTGTTATATTGTTCGATACCGCCAGTAAAAACGAATGAAGACATGATGCTTCGTGGTATGAAAGGGTTGTTTGCTGAGTACGAGAGATTACATTCGGCTGAACGATTCCGTTTGGGAAAGTTGAGAAAGGCTCGTGAAGGACATGTGGTTACAAGTCAGGGACCATATGGATATGAGTACATTCCTAAACACATGCAGAAACAGGGCTATTACAAGATCAATGAAGCGGAAGCAGAGGTTGTCAAAATGATTTTTTCTTGGGTTGGTGAGAAAGGTTTCACTATCCGTAGAGTAATGCGTGAACTCAAAAAGTTAGATATCAAGCCAAGGACAAGCGAACGAGGTGTATGGGCATCGAGTACCTTGACCCGGATGCTCCACAACCAGACATATGTCGGAAATGCGTATTACAATCGAACTCAGGCTGTAAGACCAAAGAAGCCGTTGATAAAGAAAAAATACAAGAAAATTCTCAAGTCGAGCAGGATAATAAAAACACCAGATAAGTGGATTTCAATTGAGGTCCCAGCAATTATTGATGAAGCATTGTTCAAACGTGTGCAGAAACAATTGGCAAAGAACTCACAAAGAAGCCCTCGCAATCGGTCCAAAAACAGGTATTTACTAGGGGGAATGATTCATTGCCCATGTGGCTGTACGCGTCAAGGTGAGGGGCCACTCAACGGAAAACATTTATATTATCGCTGTACTAATCGAATCAAGATGTATCCATTGGAACGGACATGCTTTGAAAAAGGTATCAATGCAAGAGTTCTAGATAAGAAGGTATGGGATAGGTTGGAGAGCCTTTTGACTTCAAAAAGTCTTATTCAAAGGCAATTAGACAGGTGGTCCCAAAATAAAAATCAGCAGATTGTGAAAGACAGTGATTCAAAAGAAGGGTTAGAGCATCAGCTCAACGAGGTCAAAAAACAAGAGAAGAAGTACCTATCAGCTTTTGGTAATGACATTATTGATACTGAGCAACTCAAAGAAGCCATGGATGACCTTCGTTTGAAAAGATCAGTAGTAGAAAAACAAATAGCCATGTTGACTCAGAAAGAGGACCGTTCCGATGTTATAATTCCATCAGAAGAAGTCATCGAGAATTATACTGTTGGAATCAGGAATATACTCGCAAATGCAGACTTTTCACTAAAGAGAAATATCATTGAGAAAAGCATCGACAAGGTAGTCGCAACTCAAGAAACAGCTACCGTGTCAGGATGCATTCAAATCGAAAAGGAATACACTAATGTCAAGTTCAAAACTATCAGTCGGAATTGTCGGTTTGCCAAATGTGGGCAAATCAACATTATTTAATGCGTTATTAAAAAGACAAGCTGCTTTGGCTGCTAATTATCCATTTGCAACGATTGATCCAAATACAGGAATTGTTCCAGTGCCTGATGTTCGGTTAGAAAAGCTAGCACAAGCTGTTGGTACAACTGTGATCAAGCCTGCAACAGTGGAATTTGTTGACATTGCTGGGTTGGTAAAAGGTGCAAGCAAAGGTGAGGGTTTAGGAAATAAATTTTTAGCAAATATTCGTGAAACTGACTTAATTGTGCATGTGGTTCGTGGTTTTACTGACGATTCTATTTTACGAGAAGGTAGTACTGACCCAAAGAGTGATCGTGAAATTATTGAAATGGAGTTGTTGCTTGCCGACATGGCAACTTTAGAAAAACAGAAACAACCAAAAGTTGCAGAAAAAGAATTGCAACTAAAATGGCAAGTCGTTGAGAAGATGCAAAAAGTTGCCAGTGAAGGCAAACTTTTGAGCACCGTCCTTGAAACAGAAGAAGACCAAAAAGTTGCTCGTGAACTTGGCTTATTAACTGCAAAGAAAATTTTATATGCTGTCAATGTTGATGAAGCGGTGGTAGGCAGACAAGATGAAGAAACAAAAAAATATGCCGATTTATTTGGTGTATCTCAAGATCAAGTAGTGATTATTAGTGCCAAAATTGAATCTGAAGTTGCAGCTTTGTCAGATGAAGATGCAGCTTTGTTTTTAGCAGAACTCGGACTCGAAAAAAGTGGTCTGGAACGTTTGATCACCAAGGCTTTTCACTTTTTAGATTTACAAACATATTTAACTGCTGGAGAAATTGAAGTTCGAGCTTGGACTATTACAAGAGGCGCAAAAGCACCACAAGCAGCCGGAGTAATTCATACCGATTTCGAAAAAAAGTTTATTAAGGCTAAAGTCATCAGTTACCAAGATTTTCTAGATTTTGGTGGTTGGAAGGGGACAAAAGAAAAAGGTAAACAACGACTTGAAGGTAAAGACTACGTGATGCAGTCAGATGATGTAGTTGAGTTCATGATTGGGGCGTAGAATGTACTTATTATGAATCAACAAGAACTTCGTGTGAACTCGCCAAAGTTGACTCAATTTCGTGAGTTAGTTGCTGTTGTTTCAAATGAAGAAGAGGCTACAAAAAGAAGATTTCTGAGAGGGGTAAAAATCTTGAGGGCCTTGAAAAATCCAGAGCATGATTTTTCAAAAGGATTACCTGAAAATTTTAGTTACCAAGATATTTTAAACTTTTTGGTTCACCCAACAGCTCCATATAACTGCATTTTAGATATTTTGAAAAGTGGTGTTGAATACATAAACAAATATGTTGCAGTAGAAAGAGAAGAGGGAATGGATGAAGCTCAATACCAACAGAGTATTCAAGCAAAGCGAAATGAGTATATTGTATCGTTGCGTGAGTTAGTAGAAGTAGCTCGGCCACTTGCTGATTCGAATATAACAAATTCTATAATTAGGAGGAACAAACCAGAAATCAGTATGTTGCCCGGCGAAGTTCGGGTTGAAACATTTCAGCTTCATGATGATAAGCTTTTATTGTCTTGGCCATCAACAATGGACAAAGAAAAAGTTGAAGAAGCAATTCAAGAGATAAAAAAGATTTGGTATTTAATTAGAGCGGGCAAACCTACGAAGAATCAAACACTTTCGTTCGTACTTACTGATAGTGATGCTTCAAAAAATTTGAGATCATACGCTGTCATGCAAGAGAATCCTATCGCGGTAGTCAATATTGCACAGCCTGATTATGTGGATGTAATACACCATGAAACTGTTCATGCAGTTTTTGGGGCGGAAGCGGGTTCGCCAGTTTCAATTGATTTTGTTGAAGGTGTTGCAATGCTTTTTGAGTTTTCTTTTAACCAGGAAAGGGCTCAAAAGAAGGTTGCTAACTTAGTACAGAGTTTTAAGTGGTTTTTTGGCTCAGCATCTGCTGTACCTAATGAAACAATTCAGTCTTCAACTCAAATGTTAGACAAAGCATTCCCAGATGGAAAAGCGAACCAAAATGCAAAAGAAGCAAGCTATCTTTTTGGTTATTGTTTTATAAAGTCGTTAGTCAGGACAGAAAGATATAGAGAGTTAACAAGTCAGTACAAAGCAGAAGGCAAGCCTTTGTACACACTTTTAATTGAGATGAATAAAGAGTTGGCGTGGAGTGCAAATAGTAATCTCGAGATTGCAAAGAAAATTGGTGCAGATGGTCAAGTATCGTATGATTATAGTAATAGGAATCTACTCAATGGTATTCTAGATAGATTTGGTTTTGATCCGAATGAAGTATTTTCTAACGCTTCGTTTTATGTTCAGCGGATTTTAAGCGGAAATGTGTTATAATACTCCCAAATATAAAGTACGTTTTGTCCATTTGTGACGGGATTGATTCAGGTTCGCTATTCGCGGACTAGAAATCAGCCTCAATGCAAATACCACCGCTCTAGGACAGAACAAGAAAGGAGCAAATCATGATGGAACTTGTCAAAGACAAGAGAGTTCGTAAATACGAACTTACTTACCTCTTACCAGAGGCATTAACTTCCGCAGAAGTTGCACAAGCAAAAGAAGCAATTGAGCAATTGCTTAAAAAAAATAAGATAGCTATTGTTTCCCAAGAAGATTGGGGCAAGAGAGAATTGGCTTACCCAATTAAGTATAAGAGTAAAAAACAGAATGAGGCTTATTACACTCATATGGTTTTGGAAGCTGACTCCTCAGACATGCCAAAATTTGAAAACGACTTGTACTTAAAACAAGAAGTGATTCGTCATCTTACTGTCATAGCAGAAGTTGTTAAGGCAAAGGCATAAGGAGGGAATGGGACTTGAGTAATCTACAGTTTATGTAAGAATTGTAGCTAGAATCAAGTTCAGTAATAACCCCACAATAATTTTGATGGGTAGTAAAAGGAAAATAATATGGCAAACATGTCTCTCAACAAAGTTATGTTAATTGGTAACGTAACTAGAGATCCTCAGCTCAAATATACACCAAAGAATACAGCAGTGTGTTCATTTGGACTTGCGACCAATCGCGTGTGGGTAGACTTTGAGACTAAAGAGAAACAAGAGCAAGTTGAGTTCCATAATATTACTGCCTGGACAAAATTAGCAGAAATATGTGGTTCACTTTTACATAAAGGCGACAAAGTGTATCTCGAAGGTCGTATCCAAACCAGATCGTGGAAAGGTGATGATGGCGTCGAGAGAAAAACCACAGAAGTAGTAGCAGAGAATTTGATTTTGTTAAAATCGGCATCTGGGTTTCCAGGACAACAAGCAGCACAACCTGTAAAGGGCAAAAGTGCTAAAAAAGTTGTAAAAGACGATGCAGAAATTCCTTCAGACGAAGGAATGCCAGCAGAGTTTGATGCAGAAGATGTTTCAGATGATGTTCCATTTTAGTCTTTAAGAAAAAGGTAGAAAAATTATGATCAAAAAAAAGAAAAAAATCAGAGTTAGAAGAGCTCCAAGATTATCACCAGATCTTACTTTCTCATACAAAGATATTGATATGCTTGCAAAATTCATTACAGAGCAGGGTTCAATTCTTTCAAGAGAAGAAACTGGTTTATCCCAAAAGCAACAGAGACAACTCGCAACTGAAATCAAACGTGCAAGACATCTCGCACTTTTGCCATTCACTCAAGTTTTATAATTTGGTGAAGAACTATTTTTGAATTTTTGAGGCCCGCGCCACTTCTTTATAAATTAAGGAAGGCGCGGGCTTCTTATATATATCCGATATATACCTCCGATTTCCTTCTTCAAACTTCTGGCATATTCAGATAGAATAAACCTCTGATGAAAAACCAATTATTCTCAAATAACAAAAAAAGATTTTCTATTGACATGGGTTTCATCGGTAAAGTTGTCACAGTCATGCTTCTTTTGTTTGTTGGTGCATTTTTTGAGCATAAATACCAAATTTTAAATAGATACTCAAGAGTAAATCCAGATGCAGCTCAAAGTGGGGACACTCAACTTTCAAAGTTAGTAAATGCGGTTACCCCTCAGGCAAAAAAAGATGTTGATTTTGGAATTTTTTGGGAAGTTTGGAACTTACTCGAACGTGACTACTTGTACCCAGAAAAACTTGATGCAACAAAGATGGTTGATGGTGCTGTTGGTGGATTAGCGGCTTCGCTCGAAGATCCATACACTATGTACCTACCAAAAGAAGCAAATGAAAGAAGTGCTCAGGACTTAGCTGGCTCTTTTTATGGAGTTGGGATCGAGCTTGGGTATGTTGATGGCGTTTTGGCAGCCGTTTCTCCTTTAGAGGGGACACCTGCATTTGCAGCTGGGGTTAAACCTGGTGATTTGATTATTAATGTTAAAGATGAAGCAAAGGGAATTGATGAAGATAGTACTCGTTGGCCATTGAGCAAAGCAGTTGACACAATTCGTGGTCCAAAGGATTCTCCAGTGACTCTAACTTTAGCAAGAAAAGGTGTAGACGCACCTTTTGAGGTAACTATTAAACGCGGGGAGATCGTTGTTGAATCTGTAACTCTCGAGTTTGTTGAGTACTCAGGCAAAAAAGTTGCACACCTGAAAGTTTCTCGATTTGGTGAAAGAACAGATGCTGAGTGGGATACTGCCGTAGCAGAAATTTTAGCTCAGAAGGGTTCAATTAACGGAATTATTCTTGATATGCGTAATAACCCAGGTGGTTTCTTTGAAGGTGCTATCGATATGGCAAGTGAGTTTATTGAGGATGGCAATGTAGTCTCCCAAAAAGACCGTATGTTCTCACAAGACTTTGAAGCTCGTGGGAAAGCCCGTTTAGCAGGAATTCCTGTTGAGGTTTTGGTGAACAAAGGCAGTGCTTCAGCTTCAGAAATCGTTGCTGGTGCGTTACGAGATAGAATTGAAGCAAAATTAGTTGGTACTAAAACTTTTGGTAAGGGGACTGTTCAAGATAGAAGAGAACTCTCAAACGGTGCTGGTATACATATCACTGTTGCTCGATGGATGTTGCCAGGAGGAGATTGGATTCACGATGAAGGTATTCCAGTGAATGTTGAGATCGAAGATAACGTTGATACCGAAGTAGACGAACAGCTAAATAAGGCAATCGAAGTTTTATAATTCAGCGCTCAGATTTTAGAGAAATTTACTCGTCAACTTCTGAGTCAGACTCTATTGCGTCAATTACTTCGCCACGATAAAATTTGTCCATTTCAGGATGTAGCTCAATGAGTAATTTGCTCATGTAACCATCCATTATGTTTGGTAAATCAAACCAGGATTGTTTGGTACGATGATCAGTAATTCTGTTTTGTGGATAGTTGTAGGTGCGAATTTTTTCAGCACGTTGAGCTCGGCCAATGGCACTGCGAGCAACCCCAAGTTCTTTTTCTTTTTTCTCTTCCTCAATTTCCCACAATTGGGCACGAAGTAAGTCTAAAGCAATTTTACGATTTTGTTCTTGTTTCTTTTCTTGTCTTGAAACGATAATGATTCCCGATGGCTTATGGGTTAGGCGAGCAGCACTACTAGTTTTATTGACTGATTGACCGCCAGCACCACTCGATCTCATAAACTGCCATTCAATATCCTCTTCACGAATTTCGATCTCTTTGGAGTGGATCTCAGGTAAGACAGCAACAGAAGCAGTGGAGGTGTGAATACGGCCTTGTGCTTCGGTTGTAGGTACACGTTGTACACGGTGCACACCAGACTCATATTTTAAAAGTTCATATGCAGTAATGTAACTTTTGCCATCTTTGTGAATTTCTGGGAATGAAGCCGTTTTGCCACTGATTTTGATGATGAGATCATCAATGTAGTTGGCTTTGAGGTTATACATTTCAGCAAACCTCAGGTACATTCTCACCAAATCATTACCCCAAAGCTTGGCTTCATCACCACCAGCCCCTTGGCGAACTTCAATAATACAATTGACTTTTTCTTCGCTGACTTGAGCATCGCTACCATCTATATCCTGTTCGTATTGCAGTGAAGCAGCTTCGAGCATTTGTTTTTGTTGGGTCAGTGAGTCAATATCTGCTTTGGCAAGCTCGGCAAAATCAGGGTCAGCAAGAAGTTCTTCTGATTCCTTAATTTTTGCGCTGATCTCGTCAATTTGAGCTTGATATGGGTTAAACATACTAATTTTTATTTTCTCTTAATTATAGAGTACCACAACATCCCCCGAATTTCTCAAGGGTGAGGTGTATTTTCATAGGTGAAAAGTTAGGCAGCTTTTTCTGTTTTGACAGCTTTTTCAGCTTGTTTCATCACAGTTTGTTGATCACGTAAAATGTCTTTGTATGATTTAGCATCTTCAACATCTTCAGATTTAGCTTTTTTGTTTTTTGTTGTTTGTTGAACCTGTTGAGCAGCTTGAACTTTTTTCAAGAATTTATCGACACGACCTTGTCTATCGACGAATCTCATTTCACCAGTAAAGAATGGGTGACATTTGTTGCAGATATCGACAGTAAGAGTGTCTAAAACTGAACCAACGGTAAAAACGTTGCCACAGCTACAAGTAACTTGTGTTTGATTGTTGTAATTTGGGTGTATACCTTTTTTCATAAGAGTAGTATTGTACCACATTTTAGGATGTATTGTAGAGGAGAAATCATTTGTGATATGATAATTTTGTTGTACGTTATAAAAGAGTAGAAAGGGAAAAGCCTATAAATTAGATATTTTTTTGAGCGTGTGGCCCTACTTAATAAATTTTGAATTTATTTGAGGGAGACGAGGAAGAAGGATGTTTGCCTGAGAGCAAACGATCGAACCGAGAGTTATTCTCGAGTATCTACGGAGACCTTCTGGGTGTTTGGACGTCCAATTTAACAGATGTATTAAAACTAGATAGTAATATTTGGTGCAGAGTGCAGACTGGTTTCAATTCTCAATTAGTATTTTTATGTTGTACTGTGCGATTTTTTGCGCGTTTAGTTTGCGCAGGTTTTAGTCAGCAAAAAATCAGCACTCAGAAAGTAGAATATGTGCGGAATTTATATGACGGCTCAAACCCAGGACATTCATGCTGGGGAAAAAGTTTTTGCAGGTCTAAAGCGAATAGAGTATCGAGGATATGATTCTTGGGGAGTAGCGGTTTTGACCGATGCAGGAATAAAAGTTAAAAAGATGACTGGTAAACTGAGCAATTTGGGCAAACTTCATTTTGATACGAGTTTATTTTCTTTAGGTCATACTCGTTGGGCAACTCATGGAGGAGTAACAGAAGAAAATGCTCACCCACATTTAGCTAAAAATGGAAGTTTTGCTTTAGCACAAAACGGCGTAGCCGAAAATTTCCAGGATTTGAAGGAACAATTACTCGATTGGGGCTATGAATTTGATTCACAGACAGACACAGAAGTGATTGTGGGTTTAATAGAGTTTGAAATGGAAAAACAAAAAGTGGCGGAACCAGACGCTAAAATTGTCCAGACTGTGTTTAACAAACTAGGTGGACGCAACACGATTGCGGTTTTAACAAAGTCAGGAAAATTGTTTGCAGTTCGTGATGGTTCGCCTTTGATTATTGGGAGAAACAAAAAATCTGGAGCAATTTATTTTTCTTCCGATGTGGTTTCTTTAAGTGGTGATGTTGATGAATATGTAGTGATTAAATCAGGCCAAATGGTTGAGTACATTGATAAAAAACTGAAAATTATGCAGACAGAATCGATGCAATCCATCAAATTTTCATTTACCAAAATGCAACTAAACCAAACGGTTATCGATATTGAAGGGTATAAATCATTTATGCTCAAAGAAATTCACGAGCAGGCAAAAGTTTTGAGTCGAGTTGTGGTGGGTAAAGAAAAGGAATTTAAAAAAGCCGCACAGGCAATACAAGATGCAGACACAGTTTTTACAGTTGGTGCTGGAACTGCTAGTTTTGTGGCAGGTCACACAGCATTTTTATTGAGAAAACAAGGAATAAATGCATTTGTAGTAGCTTCATATGAAGCAGATTCTTACAAAAAACTGTGTGATAAAAAAAGTGTTTGTATTGCTTTTAGTCAGAGTGGAGAAACTGCAGATACGAATGAAGTCATTGAATGGATGCGAGTAAAAGGTGCCACAGTTATTAGTGTAGTGAATATGCCGGGGAGTACTTTAACACAGATTTCTGATATGCCGTTTATGTTAGATGTTGGTCCTGAGTTGGCTGTGGCTTCAACCAAAGCTTTCTTTGGTCATATGATTTGGGGAATGGCAATTTGTAGTTTATTGAGCAAACAAAAATTTGCTGACATAACAAATAGTGTTTATGAATTTGAACAACATTTGAGAAAATGGTTGAGAGAAGCTCATATACAACAAAAAATCCATAACTTAGCTACAAACTTAGCTCAAAAGCAACACGTATTTATCCTCGGTCGTGGAGAGTTGTACTGTTCAAGTTTAGAGAGCGCACTCAAATTAAAAGAGATTTCATATATTCATGCAGAAGGGTTTTCTGGAGGTGAGTTGAAGCACGGAGTGATTGCATTAATTGAACAGGGAACACCCGTACTTTGCTTAGTTGCAGAAGACGAAAATAAAGAAAATATGTTGAATGCAATTGCACAAGTGAATGCTCGTGGTGGGTATACGATTGTTGTAGCAAGCAAGGACAATGAGTTGTATAAGGAGTGGATTGAGGTACCAGAACCAAAAATGGGTGATGTTAATATGTTAACGCTTATGAGTATTGTTCCCGCACAACTTTTAACATGTTATATGGCTACACAAAAAGGGTACGATGTTGATAAACCAAGAAATCTAGCTAAGAGTGTGACGGTAAAATAAGGAACTGTTGTTGCTAGTAATGTAGGGCGCGCCAAGTATCTGTATTTATTTTCGAATCTTGGCGCGCACACTTAGTGCACGTTTCTTTTGACTTCTTTTTTCTGCAAGGTACACTCCTAAAAGGATCAGTGTCATGGCAAAAATTTGTAGTGGGTGGACAGTTTCTTGCAACAACAGAATTCCCGCAGGAACAAAGACCAATGGTTGCAAATACGAGAAGAGGCTGGCCTCTGAGGCTTCGATGCCATCTTGGCCTTTGATGTACGCAGTAAGTCCGATGATGGAACCAAATATGGCCATATACCCAGAGGCCAGCCATACAGATTGGTGAGTTAAATCACCACGAACTGCTTGAAATAATTGTCCAAAAATCGTAGAAATATTTATTCCAGAACTAGAACTTCCAGAAATGCCAATTTCAATCAAACTCAAAAGTAAAAACACCGCTATTCCAAAATAAAAACTAATTCCTGTGACGAATAGTTTTGGCAATTCTTTATAATGTTTTTTAGCCAAGACCATTGCAATTGCATAGGCAACATTTTGTAAAATAATGAGTAGATTACCTTCTAAAGAAAGACCTTTGGGTGACATACCATTTAAGATGACCGGGAGCATTGTCAAGATTGAAGTGCCAAGAAACGCTACGGCAAGACCAAGCCATTCGTGAGTTTCTTCTTTTTCTCGCAAATATAAAATTCCAGCAAGAACTACAAAAATCGGAGTAGTAGTGGTCAAAAAACTGGCTTCGATGGCTGATGTTTTGGATAAACCAACATACAGTAAACCCAAAGAAACTGCGGTTCCAAAAAATTCAACATACACAACTTTTTTTATTGCAGAAAGTTTATTTTTTACTTTTGGCCAGTAATATAACAAAATTGGAATACTACAAATTGCCGCAATAACATATCGGTATAATAAGTAACGAAATGGAGTGGTGAACTCCAAACTTGGTTTCACAATAATGAGCGCTAAGCCCCAAGTAATTGTATTTATCAGCAGAAAAAAATAAGATTTCAATCTTATTTGGGCAGATTTTTTCATTAGTAATAAGCGTATCACAAAAAAAACGAGTCTGGTATCATATGTGGGTATGTCTGTAACAATATCTCTACTTAAAACAGCTTGTGACCGATTGGGTTTGAAGTACAGAAACGTTGATGATTCAGGAGTTTTTTTAGAAGTCTTTTTGAAGAGTGGAGAGTCTGCACTATATATTGCCAACAACCTCGGTCTTAACACAGAAGTTGTTGAAAAAATTTGTAGAGATAAATCGTATGCGCATACTTTGTTAAGTCAATATGTCAGGATGCCAGAGACACACACCTATATTGATCCAGATCCCCCAGAGCTCTATCCAAGTTTTAAAAAGTTTAATTTGGTCAGTGAGATTGTGCAAGACATCGTAAAAAAACAGGACGCAAAATCTTTGGCGAGTTTTCCAATACTTTTAAAACCAAACAGTGGTTCTATGGGAGTAAACGCGTTTAAGTGTGAGTCAGAGTTGGAAGTTACTCGGGCTATCCAAACAATTTTTGACAAAAATTCATATAAATATGATCACGTGATGCTTGTGCAAGAGTATGTACAAATACAAAAGGAGTATCGAGTTTTAGTGTATAACCACACAATTCAATTTGCGTACCAAAAAGATAATACAGGGAGTGATGCTCAATTTATAGGAAATTTAAGTCCACTACATTTTGCAAATGCGAAAGCAGTTTTAATAACAGATACTAATTTTTTAAATAAACTTCAAGAGTTCATTAATCCAATTTTTTCTCATTTAGATCTATTGTATGGTGGGCTTGATATTGCCCAAGATGTTACTGGCAAGCTGTATTTACTAGAGATAAATTCTAAGCCTGGTTTTTCTTACTTTGTAAAAGATAACGGCAAAGAAAAAGTTGTCAAAATGTTAGAAACGATTTTATCGAACTCATGATAAATAGAATTGAGCCACTACTCAAAACTTAGCTCAAAGAAAATAAGGTTAAAGGAGTTTTTTTTGATTTAGACGACACGATAATTAAAACTAACGAAATATTTACGGCAGCAGTTCAACAAGTGGTTCAGTTATATGCAAAAGTGTTACCACAACTCACAGCTGTTGAAATCAGCGAAATTTTTTCAAGAATTAATATAGCAGCTCACAGTCGTTATTCTGTGAATCCTCAGAGATGGTTGCACGTTGTTTCAGAGTTTGAAAGAGAAGTAGAAATTAAAAAGTCGGTGGCTGAAAAAGCACTT
Source organism: uncultured Pseudomonadales bacterium (assembly GCA_964509285.1). Taxonomy (GTDB): domain Bacteria; phylum Patescibacteriota; class Microgenomatia; order UBA1400; family PJMF01; genus VFLK01. Next base: position 2,044 of record CAZDWQ010000008.1, on the reverse strand, counting down.
GCAATTTTGGCAGCAATTTATCATGCGCGACCGGAGTTTGAAGAAGGCGCAGAAGTTATCATACGGTTAATGAAAGAGTGGAAACTGATGGTTGGGTTGGTAACACATGTTAATGCAGACTGGACACTATTTAAGTTGTCGAGCTTAGGTTTAGATGATTTTTTTGATCACGTAGAGGTTGTAAACGAAGACAAACCGCATAAAAATAGCGATGACTGGCTTGATTCATCAAAGAAAGTCAAAATACCAGTAGCACGGCTTTTAGGGGTTGGAGATAACATCAAGGGTGATGTGCAAGCTGCAGTAGAGGCAGGTTTTGGCAAAGTGGTTTGGGTCGACAAAAAGAAGGGCTGGACACACTATCGCCAAGGGAAATTACCATCAGGGGTTTATACGGTTACTGCTATTGCTGAGTTGCTTGATCTTAATTTTAAGTAACTACGTCAATTCATTATTTAAGCGCAGTAATTTCTGCGACTACTTCTGAGAGGGTGAGCAATTTTTGTTCACCAGTTTTCATATTTTTGAGTTGCACTTTATTTTCTAAGGCTTCAGACTCGCCAATAACGATTGCAAACGGAATTCCTTTTTGATCTGCGAGTTTAAGTTGTTTACCCATTTTGTCTGCGACTGGATAGACTTCGGTTTTGATTTTATTTTCTCTGAGATTTTTCGCAACAGCCAAAGAGTTTTTTACTAAACTGTCATCAAAGAGAGTAACCAAAACTTGACTAGTAACATTAGTATTTTCTGGAATTAATCCTAATTCAATAATTGCTTCTACGGTACGGTCAAAGCCAATAGCAAAGCCGTTTGCTTTAATATCGCGTCCACACAGTTCACCAATTAATCGGTCGTATCTACCACCGCCACCAACAGAGCCAACAGAATATTCAGGAATTTTTCCTTCAAAAATAATTCCGGTGTAGTAATCTAATCCGCGAGCAAGTGTTGGAGTGAAAACGAGAGCTTCAGGTGCAACTCCGAGTTGAATAGCACGCTCAAGAGTTTCTTCTAAACTTTTTGACATTTTTGCAGAAGTGATTTCTTTTAGCACGTCTTTTGCGTCATCTTCGTACAGACCTTTTCCAACTAATTCTGCAACGACTGCTTCACTACTCATTTTGTCTAGTTTATCGATTGATTGGATAATAGAAAAAACATTTACTTCTTCCGTTGCAAATGGAGAAATGGTATTCATTAAAGTATTACGGTCGTTAATGAATAGTTGAATCGATTTCAAGCCAAGATTTTGGTATACAGAGTAGTACACAGCTAGTAATTCAGCGTCAACAACAGTGCTGTCACTCTCAAAGATGTCACAGTCACATTGCGTGAATTCCCTAAAACGTCCTTTTTGTGGTTTGTCAGCGCGAAACACATTTTGAATTTGATATCTTCTAAAATATTTTGGTAACTCATTTTGATATTGTGATAAAACACGACTTGTTGGGACGGTTTGGTCATATCGTAGCGCAATTTTTCTTCCGCCTTGGTCGTCAAAAGAGTAGACGAGTTTATCGGCTTCATCGCCATATTTACCCATCAGTAAACTAGCGTATTCTAGAGTTGGTGTTTCTAGTGGTTCGAATCCAAAGAGTTCGAATGTTTCTTTAATTTTTTTTGTAACATAGTCTCGAGTTCTTTTTTCTTTTGGTAAGAAATCTCGAAATCCTTTTAATGTTTGTACTTTTTGCATATTTTTTTCCTTTAACTTATTTTTAATTGTAGCATTTGTTTTGTCTGGGTGAAGTTACGTTGTCTAGCAACTTGACGTATGTCAGGTTGCATTTTTCATACCTGCGATTTTTTCTTCGAAAAAATCGGGTCTGAAAGAAAAAACTCCCATGTTTTGGGAGTTTGATACGCTATTTTTTAGCCACTAAAATCAACTCCCTTATATATGAGAGTGATGATGTGCAGCTAAAATAATAGTTTTTTGTAACATTATGTGTTTTATTATATCATGAATTTGCAGATTTGGTTAAAATGTCACAACCTTTTGAGGTAGTAAGGACAGTATTTTCATGTCTGTATCCAAAGT
>CAZDWQ010000007.1:27498-33864 GCA_964509285.1 uncultured Pseudomonadales bacterium | reverse complement strand
AATTACAAAGTACTAAATTACAAAAGTGGTGCACTTCAACTGCGAATTGAGGTAACTTGACTTTTTAGCTAAAATAGCCTATAATTCAATAAATTTTAAGCATACAAGCTAAAATTAAGTTACAAATATGTCAAACAAAAATCCTTTCGCAGCAGCTTTAGGCTCTACGGGAGGAAATAAGTCTAGCAGATCATTTACAGAAGCTCTTGGGAGCACATCAGGTGTTGGAGCTAATAACTTTGGTTCGCCAGCTAATAACTCACTCCTTGAAAACAGCTTATTCAATAGTAGTCACTTCAACCAATCTGGTGGAACCAACGGACAGCCACAAGATTTTGGCGGCTACAACTCAGAATTTGGGGCATTACAAAAACAACAAGAAGAACTTAAAAAACAGGAGTATGAAAGAAAACGCTTAGAACTTCACAAAAAAGTAAATCCTGTTGATGCAAAAGATGTTTTTGACGCTAGAGAAGAAGCAACTAAGAAAAAGATTGATCGAATCAGAAAAGATCTCAAAAATTTAGCTCAAGAAATTAAGAAATTCCACAAAGAAATCGATATTGTCTTGATGGGCAGAGTTACAAACCCTGGACTTGAAGGTACTGGTGATGAAAACTTTTTTGACAGACTCCGTGCATTCATCATTCTCTTAACCCAACAAGTAAGAAGTGCCAGAACATGGGCACAACAAGCAAATGCTAAAAAGAAAAAGATTGCAAAACGTGCAAAAGGCCTAGGTAAACAAATGGCTGAGAGTTCTGGGTACGAACAACGTGCAAATATGGACCAATTCTTTAATAGTGAACGAGGTGATAACTTCGGAGAATAAATGGTGAGCGTTTACGAAAAAATTCGAACCTTTTTTAAAAATTAATTACGTCTTGCGTCAGCTCCTCGCTCGCCTTCGGCTCGCTTCGTCGCTATTCGCGTTCGGCGCGGCGCCCCCACCCGCCGCGCCTCCGCTCATTTTTTGCGCGCACGATTTTGGGAACTCCGTTCCCTTATAATACCACAAACTGAATCGGCCAAAATGGTGGAAATTGGCCGATTCCAAGTACAAAACTTCCGGTTCCACCACTTTTTTGGTTCTCGCCAAGCCAAACGAAAGAACGGACTGGGATTTTTCCGGCGGGAACCGCCGGATTTGTTGTTTCGCCCCTCTTAAATACTTTACTCTTGTAGAAGAGTACAAAAGTAGAAGATTAAAGTAGAGGTTGTCTTTATTCCGTATCAGCCCACCCACCCCATTAATTGTTGGCGGCGACCCCATTCATCGCGCGCTGGGCGCCCTAGGGGGCGCCTGCGACGAAAGTTCCTACTGTTCTAAGAGTTTGGTTCAGCGCGTCCCTCGCCCCGCTGCGGCGGGGCTCATCTAAGAATTGACTTTTAAGGCTCGCGCGTTCTGGGGTGTCCGCTATTCGCCCCCGCCTTCTTTATTTGTACCCCTTTCTGCTATTCAGGGCTCGGGTTCACGCAATAAGTAGAGGGCTTCGCCCTCAAAGCAATTTTAGAACCCTCGCGAGGACTCTCAGGGGCTCGCCCCGCGTTTTCTAAACCTTTAAGGATTATCAAGCGGGGCTCGCGATGGTCGGGAACGCTCGTTAAAGGCTGTACTCCCTCGATGGCTTCCTGTCGCGTTCCCTCCTTTTTAGCTGGGTGCTATTGAGGGGGCGGGGGCGGCGGAGCCGCCAACAACAAAAAGAAAAAAAAAGATTTTCTTGTCCCATTTTGATACACTGTTTATATATGGCTGATGATATTACTCAGAATCAGACACAAACAACAACAGAAACAACTCCACAACCAGTTGTTCCGCCAGCCGAACAATCGCCGGTGGAAACGCCACCGTCTCAACCAATTCCAGAGCAACCAACAAACCCTGTTTCTTCCGAAACGCCAAATATCCCAAATTTCCCAAATCCCGAACCGCAACAATCAGAATCTCAACCAGCCGAAACAAAAACAGAAACGCCAACACCAACAGAAACCGTACCGCCTGTTTCTCCACCAGTTTTAGACATTCCCGCTTTACATTATCCGTTCTCCGGTAATTTTCCGGTAACTTTTTCTTTTGGTCAGCAATCAGATAACGAAGAAATCAAAAAGAAATTTCAGGAGTGGGGAATTACCGGACATAACGGCTTGGATTTTGGTTTATCATTTGAAGCCGAGGTCTTTCCTTGCGATTCTGGAAAAGTTATCCAATCCGGCGAAAATGGTGATTTTGGAATATCAATTACTATTCAACATTCTTGGGGACAATCACTTTACGCCCATTTGTCTGAAAGTAAAGTTAAAGTTGATGATGAAATACAAGTCAACAAAGTGATTGGTTTATTCGGCGCAAGTGGCTCTGCTTTTGGTGAGCATCTGTATTTTGCCATTAAACCGAATAATCCCGACGCCAACAATGGCTATTTGGGTTTTATTGATCCATCTTCTTATTTATTTTTGCCGTCACAAGAAGAAGAAACTAAACAAGAGCCGCAAACTTCACCAGTCGAGGAACAAAAGCCACCGGAACAACCGCCGCAAGAAACTAAACCACCGGAAGTTCAGAAATCTGAACCAGTTCAAGAACAGCCAAAACCGGAAAATGTTCAGCAACCACCGGTTGAAGAAGTGCCACCAATCAATTATGGACCGGAAAAACAAACCGAGCCAGCGCAACAACCCCAACAGCCCGAAAATCCTCAAACTCCCGAAGTTCCACAACCCAACCCTGAGGAAATTCAAAGGCAAGTTGATGAGAAATTAAAAACCGAACTCGATTTAAGAAGACAAAAAGCTAATCAAGCCAGACAAACTAAAAGAGAAGAACATTTAATGGCAATTGAAAAACTAATCGAGGAGAAAAAACAAATTAATAATCAAGACGTTTGTGATTTGCTTCATGTTTCCCAGAGTACAGCTACAAACTATTTGACAGATTTAACGAAACGGGGAACAGTTAAAATTACCGGCAAAGGCAAAGCTACAACTTACAGCTATTAACTTCTTACTTTGTTACCGAATTTACTTGATTAGTTACTGGTGCCGGTGTCGTTGCCACCTTTCCATTAGTTACTGGTACTTGGTTGGCAACAGAATTAGCAATTGCCCCAACATTAAACATTTGCGGAAATCTTAACCGGTACAAACTCTCAAGAAAATCTGTGCCCGCGTAGCCAGCCAATAAACTTATTCGCCAATCACCATCAGCGATTAAACCCGAAACAACGCCAACAATTCCAGAAACAAGCATTGTTAATCCAAAATATTGCCAGTGAACCTTAAACTCGTCTGGATTACTGGCTTGTTTTAAAATACCAACAAGACCGCGAACTAAACCTCCGGCTAAACCGGTTATCAAATGGTAAATTTGAAACTCTAAATTAATCGTCATTTATTTACACCTCCCTCCGTTTTTGAATTATTAACTTTTTGTGCTTTTGTACTATTCTGCAAGAATACAAACCCGTCTTTCCCAAACTTTATTACTTGTCCTATTTTCGAGATAGTGGAAGTGCTAACCGGAATTTGTGCCGATATTTCTTCGTAAGTTTTTCCTTCCAAAATTAGCCTAGCGATTTTTAGCCTTTGAGCTAAATCCAGTGTTTCTTCCGGTGAGAATAAATCCTCGATAAACTTAGATAGGTTCGTTTTGGTTTTAATCTTGAAAAAAGAATCAATCAAAAGTTGGGTGTCTTTGTTTAAACTGACTTTTTGCATAGTTTATCTTGCCTCCTTTCTTTTGGCTTTTATTAACAAAGTTGCCATTACACCAATTACTACAATTAAAATTCCAATAACTCCAATTGATAATGGAGAAAAGTAAATGGGATTGGCTTGAACTTTAACATTCAAATCAAACTCTTTAACATCTCCAGCTAAATTAACTGATTGTTCGCCTTGATATCCATGATAAGCAATCAAAACTCTATGGTCGCCTTGTTCAACGTTATGAAATTGCGCAATTCCGTTTTTATCCGTTGTTGTTTCCTGAACTTTTGAGTGCATGGTTACTTTGGCCCCCTCAACCGGTTTATTATTTGTGTCTAGCACTTTCACTTTTACATCATAGCCTGTAAATTCCGTCGGTTTTGGTTGTTCCATTGTTGTTCCTTTCTTGGGCGTTGGAGTAATCGGAGGATTATCAATCGTTGATAAATCCGATGAAACAATATCCAGATTTCCGGTTGAAAAAACTGGTTTAGTGGTTGCCGAAATTTCGTTCGACCAAGCGCCTGGTTGACAACCGTTGCTAGCTCTAACCCTAAAATAATATTTTGTATTTGGTGAAAGGGATTTGACAAGAAAAGTCATTTGATTTGTAGAATTAATTCCCAAGTCTTGTGCTCCATACGGATAATCCCCTGATTTCGTGCCATATTCCAAAACATATTTACTTACCGGACTATCTGCTGCGGTAAAGTACAATAGTACACTGCTACTATCTTGTGTAATGGCTCCGTATAACCAAGGAGCTTTTGCTCCTGGCGCTTGATCATTACAAACATTTGAAGAAGAACTAGAACTGCTTGACGAACTGGAACTTCCAGAACTGGTCGGTGGTAAACCGAATAATCCAAAAACAGAAAAATTAGCTGTAGTACAAGTTACAGTTTTTGCAGTTGTATCAATTGTGCAACCGGAAAGTATATTCCAAGAACTACCATCATATCTCCAGATTTTTAGGGTTGATTCGTCAAGTCCGGTTGTATCGGAAGTAACATAACTAATTTTAACAGTTAATGGTTGACTGAAAGAAGGTAGAGTTGTGTTTAAGTCTGTAAGTGCCTTTAGTTCATAAATATAATCTCCAGCAGCAGAATAACCGCTTGGATTTAATGTGGTTCCTAAAACTGTTGTTTTATCTAATTGGTGGGCTTGAAAATTTGCATCAGAAGCAGCGAAACCAATGGGGACAGTTAAAGTTAATCCATGAGAATTGCCATCATGTAAGGTTAATGTTCCTCCGACTGTTTTAACAATTTGCGCGCTCTGAGTTGCCGTTGCTGGTGAGGAAGCAGTACAACCGGAAGTGGTAAAAGTATTATCTGTCCCAACTCTTTCATTTGAATATGCGTCCGTTGACCTGGCTCGATAATGGTAAGTTGCACAAGCTGATAAACCGGATAGTGTAACTGAATGATCTGTTTTTCTTGGAGAAGTATCAGTTTCCGATGTCGTGGAACCGTAAGAATTTGTTAAACCGTAATCAACTTTAGAAGAAGCAAGTTCATCAGTTGTCCAAGTAATCGTTCCTGCCGAATTAGTTGTAACCGGTGTACCGATTGTTATTACTGGTGGCGTTGTGTCGTTTGCGTAAGTTAAATCAATATTATCGAGTTTAACGAGTTGCGTTCCATCTCCGTGCAAATATGCCTTGAATAAAAATGATCCACTTCCTCTGGGGAAAGTTGAGATGTTTGTGTTTATATCTGTTGCTGTGTTTGCTTCTGTATAACCGGTACTGGTTGTTGCCCATCCTGAATTGTACCAATACCAAGTTGTACCGCCATTGTTGGATAATTGATATTTAATTTCTCCACCGTTTTTTGTCGCTGTTTCAGTAAAACCAGAAAGTGAAGTAAATGGTTGAGCTGTGGCTAATGCTGGATTTATCGACGGGTTATCATTGGCATATTCCAAAACTTGTGTACCTACAGTATTTGTTGGTTCTGTTGTAGTAAGATCCCTTATCCTGAAATTATCAAGATATTCTGTAACTGTTTGATTACTATTAATATGGAAATATGAACCACCTGTGTCGCGGTTTATATAACCACTGTCATAAGCGCGACTGCTCCAATCGCTGTTATATAATTCAACTCTAAGTTGACTACCATTATCTGAAAACCTTAAATTGTAATAAGTTCCAGTTGTTATTATCCCCGTCGAAGATTGCGTCCTAAGAGCCCAAGTTCCACTTTGTACTGTGTAGATTACTAATTTTCCACCGGTTCCAATAAATACGCCCCATTTCCTATTTGTACTCTGGCTAGTTGAATCCGAGTACCATAAATCGCTTGCCTCTCCAGCTATATTATCTACTTTTAGTTTATATTCAATAATTCTATTGTCTAAACTAATTGAGTCGTAATTTCTTCTTAAAGTATTTCCACTACCGGCAATCTTTAACTCTCCTCCAGTTTCTGTTGCTACTGAACTACCAGTATTCCATTTTAATAAGTTTTTATCACTGTCATTAAAATCATCAAAAAATCTAAAGACGTTATCTCCTTTACTTCCCAACGTTCCATTAATTGTCGTAACTGTTATTTTTCCGCGTTCTTGAGCATACCGATACATATATAAATACCCAAGCGGTGTATACCATATATTTTTCTTGTCTTTAATGTAATCAATGTGTTGTTGCGG
>CAZDWQ010000007.1:0-27398 GCA_964509285.1 uncultured Pseudomonadales bacterium | reverse complement strand
TGCGGTTGTTGGTCCTCCTTCTGAAGCACCTTTCATAAAAATTGCCGTTCCCACATCGTTATATAATCCGTAAGTTGAATCCCATTTGCCGTAATCGTAGAAACTTACTACCACTGACCTTGAAACGAGATATTTATTTAATGCTAGTTTTGTGCTCATTGTTGCATTGTTTTCTCCCCATGGTTCAATAAAAGTCCAAACATATTCTGATGAGCCTTTACTAAGTGGTAGATTAAGTTTATCTTTTAGGTCTTGTGCAGATCCGCCTAATTCCGAATCATATGCAGCGTCATTTGCATATGGTAGTCTGGTATGTGTTCGTGTATGGCTTGAAGGCTCGATATAACCTAAATCTACATATGTTTGAAAATTATTATAATTTGCTGTGCTTAAAGTCGAGGTCATTGCGCCCGGACTAAACCAAATATGAGCCGTCTGAAGTGAAGTAAATGCTGATTGAAAAGAAGAGTACGCAGCATCTCCTAAATCGTCTCCTGACGCAACAACAGTTGCGTCTCTGTTATCGTAAAAGCTTGGAATATCGTCATATTCCGCCGAAACGTTTGCATCGTTAGAATCAGTAATCTTTATATGGATGTCGTCAGTTGTGCTTCCGAAAGAAACAGAAATGTAAGCCTTATTGTTTGTGTAATCAAATCTTATCGCCTCGATTCCGTTAAAAAAATCATTTGTAGTCTTTTCTATTAATTGTGTCCAAGAGTCACTTGTAGAAAATCTTTTGTAGGCTTTGAGGTTTGAAGAGTTTGCTGGGATGGAAAATCGATAAGTTACGGGATAAGTTAAACCGTAATCGTTGTGTGCCGTAGAATCAACTGAAATTTTGAAATAATCATAGCTTTTTGGGGTACTATTGCCATAATAAACATAAACTGTTTTAGCAGGTGAAGTTGGAATTGACGGCACTTTAACCCAAATTCTTGCCGTTTGACCAACATTATCATAACTCTCGATCCAATGATTTAATTGCGTTGTTCCATCATCATCAGTAAAACGTAGATCGCTTCCGTCACTTAAAGCTTTAGTGAAGTCGAAATTTGAAGACGACAAAGTGATAAGTGCCTGAAAATTTGTTAGAGTTCCTGACCCGCCGGAGTTGTCAATAGTTATAGCTCTTCGATAGCTATATGCTGTATTAAACCAATTGTTTGTTGCTTTTAATTGCGATTGGGTAGCAGAGAACTCGATTTTTGTGTTGTCGTATGTATAATTTGCAGCCGTTGCAAAATCCCAAGTACTAGTTGAAGCATAAACTGGATTTACAAGGAATAAAAAATTCTGAAGAAGTAAAGATAAAATTAGAAAGAAATTTATTACAAAACGGCGAAGCCGTTTACTCTCTCTCTCTCTCTCTCAATTTTGATCCCAAAGCTGGGAACAATTTGCTTAAACATAACATATTAGATCGGTGAAAATAGATTTCCCCTACTATTAAATATAGTAAGTTCAAATACTTATTGCAATAGGTTATGTAATTTTATATATTAAAAAGTGAACTCAACTTTTTTCGAATTGCTTTTTTTAATGGCCGCTTTGGACAATTTGGAGCAATTCGAGTTGAGTTCAACCAGGGCGGCCATTTAAGTATTAAAACTATAGGGAAAAAGTCCTTTAAAATTTTTGCGTTTTTTCTTTAAGACTCGAGCCGACAGTTTTCGGAGGCGCGGCGGGTGGGGGCGCCGCGCCGAACGCGAATAGCGACGAAGCGAGCCGAAGGCGAGCGAGGAGCTGACGCAAGACGTAATTAATTTTTAAAAAAGGTTCGAATTTTTTCGTAAACGCTCACCAAAGTGGAAATGGTGGCAGAATTGGGGGCAGCGCTGGCTGCGGACCCCTGCGCAGACAGCGCTGCAAAGGGATATTTTAAGTCCGGCCGGAGTTGCCGGTTAGAATGAAAGAACAGAAAGAAAAAACGCAAAAATTAACAAGGTAAATACTTAAAGAACTTTTTAATACAGTACAATAGTACAAGAACAAAGTATGAATAAATACATAGCATATTGCCGAAAATCAACTGACGAAAAAGATAAACAAGTTTTATCTATTGAAGCGCAAATTGCCGAATTAAAAGAATTTGCCAAACGTGACCATTTAGAAGTTGTGGAATTTATCACCGAAGCCAAAACCGCCAAAATGCCAGGTCGTGAGCAATTTGCGCTAGTGTTAAAGAAAATTGAGAAAGGTGAAGCTCAAGGCATAATCAGTTGGCACCCGGACCGTTTAGCTAGAAATTCAATAGACGGCGGGAAATTAATTTATCTTTTGGATACCGGAAAACTTTTGGATTTGAAATTTCCGTCTTTTTGGTTTGAAAATACACCGCAGGGAAAATTCATGTTATCCATTGCCTTTGGCCAGAGTAAATATTATGTGGATAATTTATCGGAAAATGTAAAACGGGGTAACCGGCAAAAACTCCGCCGTGGTGAGTGGCCGAGCAAAGCCCCTTATGGCTATATCAACAATCCCAAAACCAGAGCCGTTGATGTTGATCCGGAATTATCCAAAGTCGTTAAAAAAGCTTTCTCTCTTTTTGCCGAGGGCAATAGATCCTTTACGGAAATTTCAAATTTTATGTTCAAGTTTGGGATGAAGCGGGAAAGTTGTGGGAAGCCTATTAAAGTCGATCAAATTAAAAGAATGCTATCCAGCAAATTTTATGTGGGAATCTTAAAATATGCTAACGAATATTATGATGGCTCCCACAAATGCTTCATCTCCAAACAATTATTTAATGATGTCCAAAACCAAGTCGAAAAAATTTTAAGACCGAGACAACATAGTCATGACTTTGCTTTTTCCGGTCTAGCCACTTGTGGCGAGTGCGGCGCCGCAATCACGGCGGAGCAACATATTAAAAAGTATAAAAACGGTACTTCCCAAACTTTTATCTATTACCGCTGTACCAAAAAGTTAAAACCCTGTACGCAAAAATATGCGTCTGAATCTGATTTAGAGAAACAACTAAAAAAAGTGGTGGGTGATTGCGGCTTGCACCAGGATTGGGAACCCTATTTTGAAAAATGGATGGCCGAAGATGAGAAAAGAGATCAGGAAAACTCTGATACGGAATTGAAAAGGCTTGGCGAGAACCAAAAAGAAATTGAAATAAAATTAAATAGGTTATTAGACGGCTATTTAGATCAAGTGGTGGAACCGAAAGTTTACAAAGAAAAGAAAAACGAATTATTTGAAGAAAAATTAAAAATTACGGAGCAAATCGCAAGGATTTCAAAAACTGGCTCTTCTTGGCTCGAACCCATGAGAGAATTCGTAATTAGCGCCTTGCAGGCGCAAAAAATCGCGCACGCAAAAAACGAGTGCCATGATTTGGCGATCATGGCAAAAACTGTGGGCTCGAACTATTCTTTATTTAACCGGCAACTCCGGCCGGACTTAAAATATCCCTTTGCAGCGCTGTCTGCGCAGGGGTCCGCAGCCAGCGCTGCCCCCAATTCTGCCACCATTTCCACTTTGGTGAATCTGAGAGGACTCGAACCTCTGACCTCTTCAATGTCAATGAAGCGCTCTAACCAACTGAGCTACAGATTCATCTTGAACACCCGTAAATTATATCAAATATTTTCTCTTTAACAATTAGACGATTTAGTGATATAATACTCACTCGTCACTATATTAAGGGACGCTGTTTTTATTTCAAGTATCTTGATGTACAATACAGTGTAACGAAATAGTAAGTAAAAAAAGAAGGATATTACAAATAAACACCTAAACATGAAACCAGGAAACAATAACAGATCTTTCGGTCAAAAATATTACACAATAAACGAAAGAATCAATGCTCCAGAACTGAGAGTATTAAACGAATTTGGTGAAATGATGGGCGTAATGTCCAGGTTAGAAGCTTTAGAAAAGGCTCGCAGCGTTGAGAAAGACCTCGTATTGATCAACGAACAAGCAAGCCCAGCAATCGCTAAAATCATTGACTTGGCAAAGTTTAAATACCAAGAGCAACAAAAAGAGGCTAAGTCAAGAAAAAAATCTAAAGCACAAGATATCAAAGAACTACGCTTTACCCCATTTATGGGTGAAGGAGACTTTGAATCAAGACTTAAGAAGGTGAAGACTTTCTTAGAAAAAGGTGATAAAGTAAGACTTTCTTTAATGTTTAAAGGAAGAGAAATTACTAAAAAAGAGTTTGGATACGAAACTTTTAACAAGATCTTTGCGGCAACCACCGACATTGCAACTGTTGAAATGAAACCAAAACTCATGGGTAAAAAACTAATTGCGCAATTGATGCCTGCTAAAAACAAAAAAGGATAAAGAGCATGAAAAAAACAAAACAAAAAACCAGAAGTGGTGTTGCAAAGAGATTTAAAATCACAGCAACAGGCAAAGTTTTAAGACGTTCACAAAATATGCGTCACAGAAGAAGAATCAAAAGTAAAAAAGCTATCAGAGCCTACAAAGTACCAACACTCGTTACCGGAAAATGGGCAAAGAAAATCAAGCAAATGCTTGGTTTGGCATAATAGAAAGACAGATAAGGACTAAATTATGGCAAGAACAAAAACAGGCGTAACCCGCAGAAGAAGACACAAAAAAATCTTAAGTGCAAACAAAGGTTTTAGAGGTGCTAACAGTAAACTTTACAAGAGAGCTCACGAAGCTTACATGCATGCTGGTATGTATGCATACATTGGGAGAAGACTTTGTAAAAGAGATATGCGTAAACTTTGGATTATGCGTATTAATGCTGCTTTAACTGAACTTGGCAACGGACTTAAATATTCAAGATTCATTAACGGACTTAAGAAAGCAAACATTTCTATTGATAGAAAAATGCTCGCAGAAGTTGCAGTCACTGATTTCAGAACTTTTAAAGATATCGTTTCAGCTGCTACCAAATAATATATTTTAAAAATTGAAACTAAAACCCACCCCAAAACGGTGGGTTTTTTCTTTGCGCTTACGAAACGCGCGAAGCCCTGTTAGAATCATAGCCAGATATGTTTGATCTCTTACTACTAGCAGCTCTTATTTTTTCTATACCTACTAATCTATTCAAAACGTTTTTAGAAAATACTGCATATGTGAGCGGTCTCCAAGTTGATTACTTGATTCCAAAATTACATTTAAGTGATTTCTTTTTGCTTTCACTTTTTGTATTACTTATTTGCAATACAAAAAACAGAGAACTATTACTGAGCAAAATCAAGAACCTGCCACATAAGCCACTCCTATTATTACTTGGATTAATTTTAGTACTCTTTCAAATAACAATTGGTCACCCAATAGTATCGTTTTTGTTTCTATTTAGATTACTACTACTTGCGGCAACCGGCACAATTATCAGCAAAAATACCCACTTTTTGAAATCAGAAGTTACTATAACAGCAATTAAAATTACGGTTATCTTTCAATCTTTACTTGCCTGGTACCAATACCTGAACCAAAAGTCTTTCTTTGGATACTATTTTTTAGGTGAAACAAACTTAAATTCATATGCAGGAATTGCCCAAAGCTCACTATTTGGAATGGAAAAAATCTTGCCATACGGCACAACAGCACACCCAAACGTTTTGGCAGGAATTCTCACAATCTTCACACTGTTTCTTTGTAATCATTTTTCAAATAAACCTAAAAACAAACATATAGAAACCCTGATCGTACTACTTGCAACTTCTACAATTTTCTTAACTCAATCTGTTTCTGCAATCATAGGATTGGCTTTGGGGTTTGCAATACTGCTACTGAAAAATAAACTAACCTTCAACACAAAAAAAATCATAACTTTTTTCATACTCGCAAATGTTGTGATTATTAGTTTTTTTGCCATAAATTTAAATCAAAAACTAGAAAATCTCACCAGTATTTCTAGAAGAGCTTATCTAAACACAGCAGCTCTCAACATAGTGAAAGAACAACCAATCGCCGGTGTTGGACTGCAAAACTTCACTGCCTATTTAGAAAAATATAGTACCCATCAAGAAGTGGTGAGATTTATTCAACCAGTACATAATATTCTGCTTTTGGTTTTTTCCGAAACTGGATTTGTGGGTGTATTACTTTTGGTATTTCTTATGCTTCCAATCTTGAAAAAGAACAAACGAATTAACCACCCAGAATATATTGTGGCAATAGTTCCAATTATGGTTTTAGACCACTATTTGCTAACCATTCAGTCTGGATTACTACTTCTAAGCCTCTCAGTTTGGTTAAAAGACTAGGTTTATGGCGTAGGCAGAGGAGTTGGCAAAATAGTAGGACTTGGAGTCGGTGTTGGAGATGGAGTAGGGGTAAGATCCGGAGCATCCCAAGGCACACCACCTGTACCAATACGCAAATCACCCGTTTGCTTCTCTTTGCCATCTTTAGTAAATGCCTTCACGTAAATTACATGTTTGCCGGCAGCTAAATGAAGAGTCCCCTCATGCTTTCTATCTTTGATAGTCTCTCTGAGAGAACCATCAACAAAAATCTCAAGTTTTTCAATACCAGTAGGAGATTCTGATTCAATTTTTATAGTAATATTCTCTCCTTGGAAATTAGTTTGACCCTTTGGTTCTTTAATCTCGACATAGATTTCGCCTTCGTCTCCACAGTATTCTGTTGGTGGGTGATATCTTTCATCACCTTGGGAAGCAATCCAAGCATCAATAGCTGTTTGCCATCTATTAACTCCATCTGTGCTAAATGGATCTTCCTCTTTAAAAATTAAGAATTCTTTTTCGTCGTAATCGCCACTCGCAACCCTTGCGTTCGGAGCAAGTTTGTTTTCACCTCGGCAAAGTTTTAGTTTTGAATGGATTGGATCAGGCAAGTTTGGAAGAGTACCTTTGATAACATATTCTGAACGAGACTCAAAACCATCGTGTTCTGGATAGCCAGAAATTTTATCTAAAGGAACTTGCTCAACCCCATCAGGAACTTTCCATGCAGGAGACGTGTAACCTTCAATTTTGAGCGCCTCTACTATAATATTGCGCCAAATTGGAGTAGCACCAGAAACACCGGAAGCAACACTCTTCATTGAGGTATTGTCATTGTTACCCACCCAAGCACCTACAATTACTTCTTGGCTCCAACCAATTGCCCAGTTGTCTTTTTGATCGTTAGTAGTACCTGTTTTGACTGCAACATTTGGACTTACATTCAATAGTGAACCAGTACCAAACGCAATCGCCCGAGCGTTATTATCTGAAAGAATGTGATTAATTAAAAATGCTTCTTCTTCCTCAATAACCTTACGACCTTGGACTGGTCTGTGTTCATAAATCACATTTCCCTTTATATCTTCAATTTTTAAAATCGCAACTGGCTCAACTTTTTGTCCGTAGTTTGCAAATGCAGAATAAGCAGTGACAGTATCAATCATGTGGATTTCGGCACCACCAAGAGTAACAGCTAAACCAAATCTACTCATGTTCTCTTTAGTTGGTTCAAGAGTCGCAAAACCCATATCGTATGCAAGACTCAAGAAATCTTGTACACCAACAATTGCCAAAGATTTAACTGCCGGAATGTTGAGAGAGCTACCCAGACTATTTCTTAAACTCACCGGACCTCTGAATTTTCCATCATAGTTTTTTGGATTATATTCTTTTGCATTTTCGTGAGGAGCAAATACTGTTTCAACATCCATTAACATACTTGCTGGCGTGTATCCTCTTTGTAACATTGCCAAATAGGTAACTGGCTTAATAGAAGATCCAGGTTGTCGCAGACCATCAACAACAACATTAAACTGACCACTAATTGATGAGCTATGGTAGTCACGACTTCCAACCATACTTAAAATTTCACCATTTCTTGGATCCATGACTAAAGCAGCACCGTTAGTGATATTCAGTTTCTCAACCTTGGTAATTTCATTTGCAACAACTTCTTGGGCCTTATCTTGTAAATCTAAATTCAAAGTTGTGGTAACTTTAAAACCACCGGCATCTACCGCTTCATCACCATACATTTCTGCTAATAAATCTCGAACATAAAATACAAAATGTGGTGCTTTAATATCAATTGCTGATTTTTCAAAAACTACATTGTCAAGATCACCAAGGGCCTGTTGGTATGCAGCTTCGGTAATGTATTCATCTTCACGCATACGACGCAACACACCCATAGTACGAACTTTCCAAAGTGGTACACCGTCTTCATCAGTTTTGCCAGCAAAAGGAGAGTATGCCGAAGGACGTTGAGGGAGACCGGCTAGAATAGCTGATTGAACTAGATTTAACTCATTAACTGGCTTATTGAAGTACAACTCACTTGCAGTGCCTACACCCCAAGCAGTACCACCATATGGGGCCTCGTTTAAATACATTTCTAAAATTTGGTCTTTGGTGAACTTACGTTCGATTTGGAGTGATAGAACCAACTCTTTAAACTTTCTAGTAACACTTCTTTCATTGGTAAGTAATGCATTTTTAACTAACTGTTGAGTAAGAGTAGAGCCACCAATAACACGTTGTTTAAACAAAACATTGTACGGAATTCTCAGAACCGTCATGAAATCAAAACCTTGATGTGTGTAAAAGTCTTTATCTTCCGTTGCGACAACTGCATGTTGTAAATCCATAGGAACTTGAGCAATAGTCACTGGAGTTCTTCTTTCATCGTTGAAAAGATCGTACAGCAACTTGCCGTTTCTATCCAAAATTTGAGTACTAAACCCTTCGCGACGGACGATTTCACCTGGTTTTGGCAAACTTCTAGAGAACCATGCAAACATTACAAAAAAGAGTAAAACACCTCCAACAACTGCCGCTAAACTACCAAATGCAAAAAAACGGAGTAATTTTGCAAATAAGAGTTGTCTATTTTGTGGAGCAAAAATTGATCCTGAATTAGATCTAAATCTACGACTGCGTGATGATCTTGGCATGATATTCCTTAGTTTGGGAAATTTTACCCCAATTTGTTCTTGGGCAGTTTCTAGTAATTCAGCAACAATCTCTGTGCTTTTTTGAATAAATTCTTGAGATTGTTGTTTTAATTTAGTTATGTTTATTTTCACTTGTGTATTCTCTAGTATATTACTCTCGAGTACAACACTTTGATACTACTTCCAAGTATACCTGATTTTTCTAAGATCACAAATTTGAAACGCGTTTGCATCATATAAATTCAGGGTATATAATCTGACCTAGTAATGTTCACAAACAAATACTTTACCGGTTTCTTTTTTAACTTCCAAAAATAAAGGGAGCAGGTTTTAAGTAGAAAGAACAATAAAACATACTCCCAACAAATGGGAGTTTTTTAATATAAAATACACATATGACACTAGAAGAACTCAAATCAAAAATTACAGAAATAGAGAACCAACTTAAAAAAGAAACTGGCGCCTCTCAAGAAGAACTAAAGACAAAATATCTCGGCAAAAAAGGGTTATTTAATGAGTTGGCAAAAGCTATTGGCCAAGTAGAACCAGATCAAAGAAAAGATGCTGGCAAAATATTAAATGAGCTTAAAGAACTAGTCACAGCCACCATAGAAAGAATAGGTTCTGGACCACAAAAATCTGTTTGGCAAGACCTCACAACACCAGGAATAAAACCAAAAACTGGCCATATGCACCCTGTTTCTCAGGCCATGGAAGAAATCACTCAAATTTTTGAAAGAATTGGCTTTTCTCGTGCCCGTTACCCAGAAGTTGATTGGGACTGGTACGTATTTGAAAGTTTAAACATGCCAAAAAGCCACCCGGCTCGTGACGAATGGGAAACTTTTTTCGTTGATGCTCCCCAAGACAAAGAAAAAGGCAAAATGGTTATGACTACCCATACTTCAAATGGCCAAGTTCGTGAAATGGAACGACTTAATCATAAACCACCAATCAGAATGATTAACATTGCTCGTTGTTACAGACGCCAACAAGATGCAACACATACTCAAATGTTTCATCAATTTGAAGGACTAGTTGTAGACAAAGGTATTAACATTCAACACCTCAAAGGCACTTTAGATTACTTTGCCGAACAGTTTTATGGCCCTGGCACAAAGTCTAGAATTAGACCATTTCATTTTCAGTTCACTGAACCAAGTTTTGAAGTCGATTTTTCATGCCATATTTGTCATGGAACTGGAAAAATCGCTCCAGAGTTTGGATTGCAAGAAATCGGCAATGCAGAAATTGGCGCAGGAACCAAATGCAAATTCTGCAAATCTGGCTGGCATGAAGTTGGAGGTGCCGGCATGGTTCACCCAAATGTGCTCAAAGCTGGTGGCATAGATCCAGAAGAATACACTGGTTTTGCTTTTGGCTGGGGAGTTGAAAGAACCTACACTCTCAAACAAGGATTAAACATCGATGATATTAGATTACTTTACAGCGGTGATTTAAAATTTTTGGAGCAATTTTAAGGAAAAAACGTATGAACATTTTAATCCCACACACTTGGCTACTTGAACACTTAGACACACAGGCAACTCCAGAAAAAATTCAGGAATACGTGTCGTTATGCGGACCTTCCATAGAAAGAATTTATGATAAAGAAGGCGAGAAAGTCTACGATATAGAGGTTACGACTAATAGAGTGGATGGCATGTCAATTCGTGGAATTGCCAGAGAAGTAGCTGTCATTTTGCAACAATTTGGAATTAAAGCACAATTAAAACCAAATAAATTGCCACAAACAATCGCCCCAGCAACAGACGCAAAATTGCCACTTCCAAAAATCAGCAATGATCCAAAGCTTTCTAAACGTCTTATCTGCGTGATTTTGAAGGGGGTAAAACGAAACCCAACTCCAGACTGGATGGGCAAACGACTTTTACAAACAGACCAAAACGTACACGATGCAGTGATCGACATTACCAACTACGTTACCCACGAACTTGGCCACCCTTGTCACGCTTTTGACTATGACAAACTCATGAAAACTGGAGGAGAAATCAATGTCGTTGAAGCCAAAAAAGGTGAAACATTCAAAACTCTTGACGGAAATGAGTTCACAACTGTTGGTGGCGAAGTTGTTTTTAAAAATGGAAAAGGTGAAATTATTGATCTTCCTTCAATCAAGGGAACTGCCAACACCTCTATTGATGACACAACCAAAAATGTTTTACTTTTGCTTGAATCAATCAAGGCTGAAAAAGTACGGTTTGCCAGTATGACCCATGCAATCAGAACTGTTGCTGCGCAACTTATGGAGAAAAATGTTGATCCAAACTTGGCAAAAGATGTTTTAATTCGTGGCACACAGCTGTATACAGAACTCTGTGGCGCAATAGTTGCCAGCGAAATGTATGATGACTTTCCTGGAAGTGAAGATCCTACACCTGTCAAAGTCAAACTACAAACAATTCATGACTATTTGGGAACAACACCAACAGGAGAAAAAGTCATTTCAACTAAAGAAATTATCTCAATTTTGGAACAGCTTGAATGTAAAGTTGTTGCAAATGATAATTCTCTGACTGTTCATCCACCAACTTTCCGACCAGATCTTACAATCCCAGCAGATATTGTAGAAGAAATCGCTCGTATTTATGGTTACCACAAATTACCAAGCGTCATCATGGATACACAAATTCCAACTAAACGACAACTCGGCGTTAACTTTACTATTGAGAACAGAATTAAACGTTTCTTAGCAAGTATTGGCTTGCAAGAAATTTACTCATACTCTATGGTGAGTGAGCAAATTGCAGTACAAACTGACAGTTTAGAAAGCCACTTAAAACTACAAAATCCGCTCACTGATGACAGAGTGTATTTGCGTAAATCTTTACTTCCTTCTTTAAATGAAATTTTAGACCAGAACGTTCATGTTTCTGAGTTATCTGTCTTTGAGATTGCCAATGTGTACTTACCAAGAAAAAATGATCTTCCTGCTGAAACCTTACAACTTTCAATCGTGTCAACAAAACCTTATAGAGAAGTTCGCGGAATTTTAGAAAGTTTATTTGCACAATTTTTTGTGAAAGGCATAACTATCACACAAAATAGTGATACCACTGGAACAGTGAGTGTTATAAACGAAGGTAAACCGACTCAGCTTGGAACAGTGCAAATTCTTGCAAATAGTAGAATCGCAATAGAACTAGAATTTGCCAAACTTTTACAAGTTGTTAAAACGCACCCAACATATCAACCGATTCCAAAAACAGCAATCGTCACAGAAGACATGACCTTTACCTTACCAAAAAAGATCAGAGTTGGCGAAATTATGAAACTGATTACAGAAATTAACAGTCTTGTAACAAATGTAGAGCTCAAGGATATCTATAACCAAAATTATTCGTTCACAATTACATATCATGATCCAAAGAATAATCTTGCTTCAGATGATCTCAAACCAGTTAGAAAAAAGATTGTGCAAGAGTTAGAAAAACACCAAGGCATCTTGGTGGGAACCTTATAACACAGAAAATATATGCTCACAAAACAGACTTTACAAGATCAGCTAAAGGAGTTAATTGCCGTTCAGTCTTTGAGTGGAGAACTCAAGGAAAACACTGAGGTTTTGGACCTCATTGAAACTCTGCTGCATCCACAAGCAACAAAAAAACGCATCACGAACAAATCAGCGGAAATTTTGCTTGTTTCAAACATTCAAAACGCTACTGGTGAACAGATCATGAACCCAGAATTTGGATACATGGTTCATGTTGATGTAGTCGCAGCGAAACCAGAACTGTGGACAATGAGCGTTGAAGAAAGAGAAGTAAAAGGGCATGGAAAACATACAGTTGCACTCGGAAGAGGAGTCAGTGATATGAAATTTTCCGTACCAATTGGTGTCTCCATTTTGAATGATTTAATCGAAAAAAACAGCAATAAAACCCTGACACTCGCAATTACCACTGACGAAGAACGAGGTGGTTTTGACGGAGCATTGTATTTAGCCAAAGAACTCAAATTTCGACCAAAAAAATTAATCGTTCCTGATGGTGGCGACGACTGGAAATTTGTGAACAAGGCTAAAGGAATTTTGCATATCCGGGTCACCGCAACAGGAAAAGCTGCACACGGTTCTCGTCCGTGGCAAGGTAAAAATGCCATTACAGCACTAGTTAAAATTTTGGCAAAGTTGTTAGAAAAATATGAAAAAAATAGCCTTGAACAAAATTGGGGTACAACCATGAGTCCCGGTGTTATCAAAGGTGGAGTTTCAGTAAACCAAGTGTGTGATAACGCGAGTGTAGATCTTGATTTCCGCTACCCAGAAACAACTTCCATAGAAGCAATTCTTGCTGAAGTTGCTGAGATCGCCAAAAACATCGGTGCTGAAATTACTATCGAAACATTAGCCAGTGGACTAGCAACCTTCACAGATGTCACCCTCCCTGTTGTACAAGATTTCATAGCTACCATGCAAAAACATACCAAAAGCACAATCGAAATCATTCCAAATTATGGTGGATCAGATGCACGACATTTTTCTTCATACAACATACCAATTCTTATGATAAAACCAAATGGTGGCAATATTCATGAAGACACAGAGTGGATTAGTTTAGATTCTTGCTTAGAATATGAACAAGGGCTCTGGGAATTTATCACCAAATAAAACCTGCTACAATACAAAAAGAAAGACTATTATGACCACAGATTCTCAAAAACTTGACGAAGTCCTTACTAGAGGTGTCGCTGAGGTTTTACCAAATAAAGAAACACTTAAAAAACTCTTGCAAGAAAAGAAAATAAGACTGTATTTGGGAATTGACCCAACTGGTAGTTTGCTTACTTTAGGACATTCAGTGGTGTTACGAAAATTACAACAGTTTGCAGATTTAGGCCATGAAGTTATCTTGCTCATTGGCAACGGCACAGTTAGAATTGGCGATCCAACTGGCAAAGATTCGACTCGCCCTGAATTAACCGATACAGAAATTACAGAAAACTTCAAAAGTTGGAAAGAACAGGCTAGTAAAATACTAGACTTCAGTAAAATTGAAATTCGCTATAACGGTGATTGGCTCGACAAACTTACCATGCCTGACATTGTGAAGTTGATGGCAAAAACAACTGTCCAACAACTGATGGAACGCGATATGTTCCAAAAACGCCTAGAAGAAGGCAAGCCAATTCATGGTCATGAAATCATGTACCCACTCCTACAAGGATATGACTCCGTTGCTATGGACGTTGATTTAGAGCTTGGCGGAACTGACCAAACGTTCAACATGATGATGGGGAGAACTTTGCAAAGAGCATACAACAATCACGAAAAATGGGTGCTGACCACACCAATTATTAACGGAACTGACGGCAGAAAAATGAGTAAGTCATATGGAAACTTTGTTGCACTCACTGAAAACTCAGTAGACATGTACGGCAAACTCATGTCTACCGCCGATGCAGAAATTATCACCTATTTTGAAGTCCTAACCGATGTGCCAATGAACGAGGTTGCAGATATGACTGCCAAAATTAAGGCGGGCGAAAATCCAATGCAATTCAAAAAAAAATTAGCGTTCATAATTACTGAAATGTACCACGATACCCAAGCTGCACAACAGGCTCAGGAGCACTTTGAAAAAACAGTACAGCAGGGAGAAATCCCAACTGACCTTCCAGAAATTTTAGTTGAAAAAGATACGACGACTGTACTTGAACTAATTCAAAGTTGTATGCCAGAAGAGAGTAATAGTAACCTCAGAAGGTTACTAGAGCAAGGTGCTGTCGAATTTTTACCAAGTGAAGAAAAACCAAATGATCCATATCAAGAAGTTTCACTCTCTGAAATAGAAACAGTAAGAATTGGAAAAAGAAAATATTTCAAAATTGTAGGCAAATAACTATGACAAAAAAAACAAAACAAAATATTATTAAAATTTTTGCAATTTTATTTATTATTGGAATGGTAGTTAGTAGCTTTGCAAGTGCACTGTTTTATTTATAGTTTTCAGTAAAAAACTGTCGCAAAACTCGCTATTTAAACCAACACTACTTAGTCAAAATAATTCTCGCACTAGAAATGTTTGCAACTTCACCACTGCTAGATCTTATCTGCACTTCGTACAAGTTTGTTCCTGCGTGTAATTGAAAATGTGGAGATGATTTCCATGTCGTTGTGCTTGATGCTGCGGAAACTTCAGTAATTGCTAAAATTGCTCCCGTTGTTTTATTTATTAAACGGGCCCAAGCTTCACCGCTAATAATTGAGAGCCCAACTTCAAACGTTGCATTTACTCCAGTTGGATAATCAGCACTATTAAGTGTAACTTCAACTCCCGAGTTTACCTAATCAGTCTGGGTTGTACTTGCAGAACCAATGTGAACAATTTGCTTTTGAAATACTTGTTTTGTGCCAGATGAAACAGTCTGAGCAGAAGGCCTAACTTTTTCTAGCACCTCAATTCTGGCAAGCTGTGCTTGTGAACTTGCCTGCAAAGTTTTAAGCTCTTTTTGCAACTCAGTCAGTGATGCTGAGTCAGTTGCTTGCATAGATACTTCGGCTTGTTCCATTGGTTGCTCAACAATACCACCACCCAAATTTTGCACCATGGTATTCATTCGAAAATACAAGAAAAAAAGAACTACAAAACCAACTACTAACAAAAATAACACTGTTGTAACAATTTTTCCAAATAATGACATCTTATTTTAAGTATACTATTTTCTTTGCTCAAAAAAAGACAAAACTTCTTGAGCATGGATCGCCGGCTTCACATCTTCCCAAACCTGTATAATCTTGCCAAACTCATCCAAAGCAAAAGTTGTTCGTTTAATACCAATAAATTTTTTACCAAACAAAGACTTTTCTGCAAGCACCCCAAACTCAGTAAGCAGTTTTTTCTCTGGATCTGACCAAAGTGGAAATGACAACTGATATTTTTCACTGAACTTGGCATGCGATTGTACAGAATCTGCACTCACGCCAATTACCTGCACCCCCAAGTTTTTAAGTTGCGAAGTAGAATCTCTAAACTCACAGGCTTCTTTTGTGCACCCTGGAGTATCATCTTTTGGATAAAAATAGAGTACAACTGGTTTTCCCAATAAAAACCTCAGGGAAACCTGTTTTCCATCTTGGTCTTGTACCTCTAGGTCAAGCGGGGCAGTTTGGTTGAGTTTTAGCATACTACCGTTATCTCATATACCAAGAATCTAGTCACTTCTAAAATTAAGTGATAGAGTGATTGAGTATGTACTCACTTGAAACCCCAATTGAAACTATCGAGGGCATTGGCCCAAAACTTTTGGAAAAATTTGCAGAAAAAAATATTGCAACTTTCAAAGATTTGCTCCTGTTTTTGCCACTGCGATACTCAGATAGATCAGAAATTATCCAGATTAAAGATTTAGAGGTTGGCAAACTAGTGAGCTTTACCGCCCAAGTTTCTCCCGTTAAGAGTTTCTACAAAAATAGAAGAAAAATCGACTCTGCCACAGCTACCGATAGCACCGGCAAGGTCAAACTCATGTGGTTCAACAACAAGTTTATCTCGCAAAGCGTAAAACCAAATGCAACCTACATGATTAGTGGCAAACTGAATGATCGGGGAATGCTAGTCCAACCAACTTTAGAAAAAATTACAGAAACTACAACACAGCAAACCGATGAAGTAACCGAGCAAAACGAAGATACAAGTGCTGAGCTAAGCCACCACGAAACTATTCATACCGGCCGTTTAGTGCCAATCTACTCTAGTACACTCGATATTCAGCAGGGAACACTCAGGCGGATTCTGAAAAAAGCTTTGACAAAATATCAACTCAGCGAGCGTGATAACTTTGCCGAAATCGATTTGATTTTGAGTCATGCACAACAAGTACTTCCAATGAAAGAAGCCCTCAGCCAACTACATTTCCCAGATTCTGAAGACATGATAATCAAGGGTAGAGAACGGCTGGCACTAGAGGAATTACTTTCACTCATCAAGACCTCAGAACAAATCAAAACATACTGGAAAAATTTGCACAGTGCCGAAAAAATAGAAATTTCTGCGCCAGAAATTCCAGAATCTATCCCATTTGAACTTACGAATGCACAAAAAAGATGTGTTTCTGAAGTTTTAATAGACATTGCCAGCTCAGTGCCGATGAATAGAGTATTGATTGGAGATGTTGGCTCTGGAAAAACTGTTGTTGCAGGAATTGCAGCGCTGCATACTATTAAATCTGGAAAATCTATTGCGTTGATTGCACCAACTAAAATTTTGGCAGAACAACATTTTCAAACCCTGCAAAAAATCTTTCCAGAATTAGAGATTGAGTTGGTCACTGGAAAAACTCCAAAGACAAAAGTTGAAAAAAAAACTGCAAAAAAGTCTAAAATTGCAGAACATGACAACTCTACCAACCACAATTTTCACCCAACTCCAAAATTCTACGTTGGCACCCACGCCCTCATCAACAAAATTGATGCAATCCACCCCGGATTAATTATTTATGATGAACAACATCGATTTGGCGTCACACAAAGATCAGAATCTGCCAAACTGCAAACTATTCCACATACCTTAACTATGTCTGCCACCCCAATTCCGAGAAGCTTAATGCTCACTATTTTTTCTCACCTCAAAGTGAGTACCATTGATGAGTTGCCAAAGGGTAGAATTCCCACTAAGACTTGGGTTGTACCAGAAGAAAAAAGGGCGGGGGCATATGGCTGGATTGCAAAAGAACTTTGTTCAGAAACCAGCACCGATTCAACAAAACTTGCCCTCATTGTCTGTCCGTTTATCGACCCTTCAAACCATGAAGCTTTTGAAAATATTGCCAGCGCAAAAGAAACGTTTGAAACAATCAAAGCTGAATTCGCAAAATTAGGCAAAAAACATGATAAATCACTTGCCGTCGCCTTACTACACGGCAGAATGAAACCAGCCGAACAAAACAAAATCATTACAGACTTATATGACAAAAAAATTGATATATTGGTCACAACTCCAGTTGTGGAAGTCGGTGTTGATCTTCCTACCGCCTCAATTATGGTGATAGAAGCCTCTGAGCGCTTTGGAATGGCGAGTTTACACCAATTGCGGGGTAGAGTGGGTAGAGCAGGGCAACAGGGATACTGTTTACTTTTCAGTAACTCAAAATCAAAAACTGCACAAGATCGCTTGGAAAACTTTTCTAAAGAGAACAACGGTCTAAAACTTGCCGAACTAGATTTACAATCGAGGGGCAGTGGTGATATTTTTGGTACTCAGCAGAGTGGTTTTTCTAACTTACAGTTTGCTTCCTGGACAAACTTGGAATTAATTGGACAAGCAAAACAGATCTACGAAAAACTACCTAAAAATTGGAAACCTTTTTTTACCCTTGCAACTCAAGCCAAAGATACTGGGTCACTCGCTAGACCGCTCGCAAATTAATTCGCAAAAAAGAAGATAGCTATAAAATCAACGACAATCTTCTAACGAGTAATTAGTATCGGAAGTTTTTTTGTTACTGTTCCGCCTTTACCATCTTGTAGCGTAAACACTGGATTATAGGTGGCCGCCTCAGTTGGAGTTCCACGAAGAGGACATCGGATGGTAACTTTGTCGGCATCAATCTTTTTTACACATGGGTTCATAACTATCTGCCCGTCATCTGGTAAAAACATTACAGTCATAGTAAGTGAGTCATTTTTATTCAGATCATACCCAATTACTTCAGTTCTATAATCCACTCCAACTTTGCCGTTTGGTAAAGACTGGGTGGTAATCACTGGACTGTTATTTGGGACTGGTGACGGTGTAGGCGTTGGAGATGGAGGTGTATAAGGTACCGTACTTGGAACAAATTGACTATGAGAATTCCATACAAGACCATTAATTTGGTTAGGAGAAGAATCATTAAAAAAGGTGTAAGGGCTTTCCTCATCAAACCTATAAAGAAACATTGTGTTTGCATCTACAGAAAATGGCTGCATAGGTGGTGTAAAACCATTTCCTGGATAACGATAGCTATCAGAAAATCTTAGTTCATCTAACTGCCCAGAAAAGTAATGGTTGCCAGGAGGAATACTATCAAATCTGTTGGCAAAGGTTAACTCATTTACTTGAGTTCCTGCCATTTGGCAATTATTAGCATGATATGAAAGTTCATAGCCAGCAAATTGTCCATTTATAATAGATATACATATGACAACTGCCACCCGTTTCCACAGACCCTTGCACAACTAAATGGTTCCATTCATTAACATGAAACAAACCAGTTGTACCAATATTTATTATATCTGGATAATTTGGGTTATCTGCAAATGCAATCTTCATGTATGGTTCAGGCTCAAGGTTATCTTGATTAATGTTTAATTCCCAAATTGGACTTTCACCGAATGTCCCAGTATATTTCCCATAAGAAATTATTGGGTAATTTCCACTAGGCAGCTGGGGGATCTTTATCCAAGTTTCTAAAGTAAAAGGAAATTTTGCCAATGACACTGCTGACGTTGCCTTGGCAAACGTATCATTAACATTGGTGTTTTGAAATTCGAGTGCATTACCAAAACCAATTATTAAATTATCTTGTGATGCCTTTGAAAAAAGATTAGTTCGCTGTGAAATGCCCCACACGAGAATCGACAAAACAACTGCCAAGAAAAGAATCATCAAGAGGAATTTTTTGGAGTATTTTCTTTTTTGATTTAATCTTGGGCATAAGAGGTTTCAATTAGCTAATACTATAATTAACTTTAATAGAATTTTTCGTATTCGTCAATTAGAAGTAGTTATAACCTCAGATCAAAACCTCCCCTTGTAATTAACTACTTCAGGAGTTAGAATCGGTCATTCACGCCAATCTTTGGTGTTTTTTGTGCATGCACTGTTATCTGATATTGCGCTTGCCGTTACAAAAACGCTAGAATAGGGTGTTGATAGGAAAAAAATAAAACGTAAAATTGAAAGGAAGCTATGGGAGCTTTACCAAAAAACAAAATAACCAGAGCTGAACGTGGTAAGAGAAGAAAAGGAAACACTCCTTCAGTAAAGAAGGATCCAAAAGTTACAATCATTCCTGCACATAAAAAAGGACTTGTAGCTCAAATTTTCAAATCTCTTGGCATCTCTGAAAAATAATTAAAGGAAAATAATGTCTGATCAAAGACATGATCATCGTGTAAAACTGATGCAAGATTTGTTTGCATGTACTTTTACTGCACAAAATATGCAGATTTGCCTTGAAGAAAGACCTGCAGAATCAACAGTGCTCGCAATCATTAACAACCTTGAAAGCATTGATACAAGAATTCGTGAAGCGGCCCCAGAAAGACCGCTAGAAGAAATCA
This sequence comes from uncultured Pseudomonadales bacterium, assembly GCA_964509285.1. Lineage (GTDB taxonomy): Bacteria > Patescibacteriota > Microgenomatia > UBA1400 > PJMF01 > VFLK01. The sequence goes on along the minus strand of CAZDWQ010000007.1, from coordinate 7,242 downwards.
ATAAAGTTGATTTAGCAATTCTCCGTTTGATCGTGCATGAATCAGATAGCAAGAAAACACCAAAGAAAGTCTTGCTCAATGAAGCAATTGAATTAGCAAAATATTATAGCGCAGAAAACTCCCCTGGATTTGTAAACGGAGTGTTGGCTAAAATAATTTTAGAAGAAAATAACGAAGAACCTACTGCAGAAGAAGAACTATGACCTCTAAGACTGTTCAATTTGAACAAACACTACTCAAAATTCAACATATTATTGCCGAAATAACTGGTAATGAAGTAGAAGACATCAGCCAAGATTCACTTTTAGAAGATCTCAACCTCTATGGACCAGATTTGAAAAGAGTTGTTGTAGCGATTGGCAAAGCATTTGGCGTATATTTGTACGCTTCAGATATCGAGGATGAGTGCGAAACAATCCACGATCTTGCTCTTATTGTTCACGAAGAAGCATATTTAGGATAATGTATGAGCCTACCAAAATTTAACAACGACGAACTATTACAAAGAGCACTCACTCATAGAAGTGCGCTCAATGAAAAACAATCTAGTTCTGAAGTTTCTAACGAGAGACTAGAATTCTTAGGTGATGCAGTGTTAGAACTGGCAACCACTCGATTTTTATTTGACAAGTATCCAGAAGAACCAGAGGGCACACTCACTGCGTACAGAAGTTCATTAGTTAAAACTGAAACATTAGCAAAAATAGCCATAGACCTAGGCTTAGGAGAAGAGCTCCACATCAGCAAAGGTGAAGAAGCAACTGGCGGCCGTACAAATATTGGTATATTAGCAGACACTATGGAGGCTTTCCTTGGCGCATTATATCTCGACCAAGGCTTTGATAGCGTAGTCCAACTACTCGAAACAATTTTATTCCCGAATATTGACGAAATCATTAAAAATAAACTGTATAAAGACGCAAAAAGTCATTTGCAAGAAATAGTCCAAGCACTCGGGTTTGAAACACCTACTTATGAGGTAATTACCGAGGTTGGTCCAGATCATGACAAAGAGTTCACTGTTACTGTAACCGTTGGCGATTCTGTCGCCGGAAGAGGTACTGGTAAGAGCAAACAACACGCCCAACAAGCAGCAGCAAGAGAAGCAGTAAAAAAATATACGAAAGAATAGTATAACCACTTGAGAAATTGGTAACAATAGAGTATAATTCCAACTCTTGAGTGAAAAATAGTAATTAAAAAAATAAAGAATAGAGTATGTTAAAAATTAAATTAGCTCGATTTGGTAAAAAGGGACAACCTCATTTTCGTATTATCTTAAATGAAGCTCGTTCAAAAAGAGACGGTCAATACGTCGCACTTTTAGGTCACTACGCTCCAACAGCAGTTCCAAAAATTTTGGAACTTGATCTCAAAGCTTATGGCGAATGGATCAAAAAAGGTGCACAACCAACTCCAACTGTTGCCGCTTTGGCAAAAAGAGTAGAGTCTGGCACTCCTTTCCCAGAAAAAGCAAAGAAACCTTCTAAAAAAGCTCGTGCAAAAGCAGCAGCTGAAAAAGAAGCTAAGGCAGCACCTGTTGAAGTAGTCGCTGAACCTGTTGCAGAAGTTGTTGAAGAAACACCAGCACAAGAAGTAGAAGCTCCAGTAGTAGAAGAAACACCTGTACAAGAGTAAAGGAATACATACATGAAAAACCTTTTAGAATATATCCTTATTCACTTAGTTCAATATCCAGAAGACGTCAAAATTGATGAAACTCAAGATGAGAGAGGTTTCTTATACACCATCCACGTTAACTCAGAAGATATTGGGAGAGTTATCGGTAAAGGTGGCGCAGTTATCCACTCAATCAGAAACATTGGTAAAATCAGAGCTATTAAAGAAGGTATTCGTGCAAGAATCACCATTGATGACGGCAAAGAGAGACCAGAGTATGCTCCAAGAAATTCAGAGACTGCTAACGTCTCAGAAACTAATGCAGAAGAAATGACAACTGATTCTGAAGCAGAAGTCGAAGCTCCTGAAGAAACTGCAACTGAAGAATAAAAATTGAATTAAATTTGAAAAGCCTCGAGAAATCGGGGCTTTTTTGTGAGGAAAAATGGAACGGTGTAATAGACAAAGCAAAAGGCAAACTAAACTAGTGGGCAAATAAACGGGTTTATGATTTGGAAAAAACTACTCAAATTGCAGCGGATCAACTCCAAACAAATCTTCTAATCCACCACCAGTAATCTCAAGCTGTTCTGGAAGATCAATATTAGAGAAGTTTGCTAGCTCTGCCAACACTTCTTGTTCACGTTGATTTAAGACAGGTAATGGTGCTTCAACTGAAGCTGCAACACTCTGGGTAAAAAAGTACGATTTTGTAGAAATTTTTGCCTGCATATCGCTTGCTTGCTCGGTGAAATCATCTCCACTTGCTCTTGAAGAGAGGCCAAGTTGAATAATTGTTGTGAAAGGAGAAATCTTTTCTAAATCAAGCATAAATTTACCCACATCGTCAAAAGTGCCAACCACTGTCATTTCAAGATCAATACTATCTACACCATCTTTATTTGCTGATTTTTTAGCATCTGCTTGAATTTCGGCTTCGCTAGAAGCAATTAAACCTGGATTGAGCGAAAACTCAGTTATCGAAACTCGATCAGCTTCTGAAATCGTGTGCAAACTCGTAAGTAATTCAAGAAGTGGTTTTCTAGAAGGCAATGCAGCATCTACAACTTCTTTCTGTGAGAATTCAGGGCTAAATTGAATATTATCAAGCTCAACTAACTTTTTTTGTAGTTTCTCTAACTTAGGTTTCTCATTGTTTAACTGAGAATTAAGATCAAGTGTTTCTTGAAATTGAGGAACAATTGCAAAAATAACTAACCCTGCTGAAACAATACTCAAGCAAATGGCAATAGCCAAAGACTTTCTGTTAACCAGAAATGTTTTGTAGTTAAGTTGTGATTTTCTCTCGGTGTTAGGCATTATTTACTTCTCCGCAACTAGTGCGCTTTCAGATAAAATTACTGCTAAATCAACTGTATAATTTCCCGTAGCTGATCTTCGCATAGAACTCTTCTGGATATTTGGATATACGCTAGTGACTTGACTTTCCTCAAGTGTTTTAAATACACGTTCCATAATAAAAATATTTGGCGCTTTGATTGTAAAAGAAACAACATCTTCATCTGCAGAACTATAATCGATACCAGAAACAATTACATCATCGCCAAAAATCTCGCTAAAGAAAATGAGGGCTTCCTGTTTATCTTTTCTTCTCCCAAAAAATATGGAAAGTTGTTTTAATTTTTGCGCAAAAATAATGTAATCTCGCTCTATTGGTTCATTTGATAAAATTCTTGTTCTAATCTGAGATTCGGTATCTTTAATTGTTTTAACTCTAAACACAAAATAAAACCTTGTGCCAACAACAATCAAAAAAATTGCGAATATACCAATAAGAACATTAACCGCTATTTTCAGGATTTTTTTATCTTGCTTCTGAGATTGTGTCAACTTTTTTCGTCTGTCACCGACAAAGTTTATTGATTTAGCCATGCTATATTTCTTCTCTCTGTAAAAGTCCCATACAGACACTCATTGCTGGAGGATTCACGTTCTCTGGAATCACTCCTTCAACACCGGAAAATGGGGAAGAAATGAGTACTTCCACACCGAGTTCATTAGTAATATGTTGCACTAAACTTGGGAGCATTGCTGATCCACCAGATAAAACAATACGTTGTACAGTTTCTTGAGGATTTTGATTAATAAAGAACTGTACAGATTTTCTAACTTCAGTTAAAAGCATGTTAACTGGAGGAAGCAGAGCCTCCCTAACTTTACCTTGGAATTGAGAACCATCTAAACCATAACTTCGTTTGTATTGTTCTGCTTGAGCAGAGTCAAGTCCAATTCCAGTTTCAAGGGCTTTGGTGAGCATATGTCCACCATTCATGTGAGAAATCACGAACTGAATCTCTGCCTTGTGCACTATTGCTAAATTCATACTTGATGAACCAATGTGTACTATCAAGGTGGTTGGATCTTCTAGGGTAAATTGTAGTGAACGCACAACCGCTAGTATGTGTGTTTCAAGAAGAGTTGGCTCAATACCTATTTCATTAAACATACCGATAAAACGCTCAACCATTCGTTTTCTTGTACCAACCAGGAGTACTCGCATCTGAGCGTCCTCTTTTTTGTCTGGTCTATACAACACTTGATACTCGAGTGAAAGTTCTTCTGGCGGAATCGGAATATGCTGTTCTGCTTGCCAGCCGATTGCGGAAGCCAACTCAGCATCAGAGAGAGGAGGAACTTGGATAACTTTTGTGGAAACAACAGTTTCTGGAAGCGCTAAACGAACATCTGTACGAGGCAGTTCGTTATCATTGAAAACTGCGTCGAGAAGTTGGCCTAGTTTTGCAACAGAAGCATCGTCCGTAGGTAAAGCAATTCCAGTTTCATTAAAAACCTCTACCACACGCTCAACGGAAACTTTATTTCCAGCTTTGGCACGGATAGCTTTTATACTGTATGTTCCAATATCTATGGCGACTGAGGCAGGCATATGTGTTCTTTTGTTAGTTATTATACTTTTTTATTACTTTTTTGATCTCAATTCATTATGTCACTATTACTAATTTAATATAACTACGGAGCGTCTTGAATGATTCCCGATCCTGAATACACTGAATAGTCCATAAATGATGGTGCACCAGATAAAGTGCGACCAACTTCTACTGTACGACTTTCTTCACCAATTTGAGTATTTGCGGCAGAACGAATCGTGAAAGCTTGAGTTGGAAGTCCGGCTCCAGTTACACGTAAAGCTGTATCTGCGTAGACTGCGCGAATACGGGCAAAAAGTGGATTTGTCGGGAGGGTAACAGTCGTTTGTCTATAATATCCGTCTGAACCAGCGTTGTTAATGACAGCAAACTCATCTGCACGACAGTTGCCTGGAGCTAATGCTTCATGGATAACTTCTGTAATAAAGTTGCCAGGAGAAACTTCATCTTCATAGTAAATCGACATGAGAAGTGAGGCTGCACTTGCACAAGCTGTCTCTCGGGCCCAATTTATTGTGACAGTTCCACCAGAACCTGCTAAATTCAAATGAACTGCAGCACCTTCAACTAATTGCGTTTCTAGAGTGCTTCTTGGCTGAATTGTTGTGGTGGTTGTAACATCAGAAACAGTTGTTGGATTCAGGGTAACTGTACCAGTAATTGCATCAAAGTCTTGAGAAAGTGCGTCTTCTACACCAACTTCTGCCGCATTAAACACACGGGCAGACTCTGCTTCTTGCTGTGAAAGGAAAAGTTCCTGGGTTGTTCTTGAAGCTAAAGAAAGACCGACTGTTAATAGGACCACCATTATAAGGAGAATAACAATGGCAATCTGGCCAGATTGATTGTTTATTTTTTGAAATTGGCTCGTTTTTTGGTTTATTGACTGCATTATTAGTTGTGCTTTTTGATTTTTTGTTGGTCTAGCGCGGACTTGTTTCGTTTATCCGCTATCCGCTTGGTTATCTGCACGAGACTGCAACAACAAGGAGGCATAAAAATGCGACCTTTAGAGTTAATAATACCGTAAAAGGGTGGAGGAGTGCAATGGGAAGTGAAGGGAGGGAAAGCTAAGAATACTGAAGACTGTGCAGTTTGCCAACTGGCAATTGAACTGTTGTGGATTTGGCAAAACTTTTAGGAGTTGTACTCGTCGTTATCTTCCATGTTCTTCTCAATAAGGTTGCGGAGATATACAGAACGAGGAATTTTCTTTACTTTTGAAATCCAGTCAAGATAGTTGCCGATGGCAGGAGAGATGAAGAAGTTGAAGCGGACGTCAGCTTTACCTTGTGCATACTCAATTGCATCAACAAGTGTATCTTGTAAACTTTCATCATCATACTCTATTACCTGTAATTTCTCATTTTCAATACCTTGTGCAAAATATGGTGGATTTCCAGATTGATACAAAGCTATCACTGGTTTGCCCATCTCTAGAGCTTTGTGAAGGACATAACCCATAGAAAAACTAGGAACAGTTACTTCTAGAATCACAGTATCTGCACTTTTAATCAGTTTCATAGTTTGCTCGTAAAATAATGTCTGGTCTTCTTGAGACCCTTCATAAAACTTTTCCTCACTTATCTTTAAAACTAAATCATCCAGATTCTTATGACCAAGTTTACCAATTGTGTCATAGATTTTTTTGTACTTACTTTGAAAATGTTTAATACCTCTTGCAGACGCTGTATAATAAATATTCATAAATGAAACCCAACATTGAACTAAATTTTCGAAATTCGAGCTATTATATAACAAAAAAATACAAAAACAAAACAAACCTAAAAAAGTTCATTTTTTACCCATACAGATAAGTTCTTCCATGGAATATTAGTAAATCCCTTTTCTTTTAACATATTGATTAGTTTTTGCTCTTCAAAATTAACTATGTGACATGGATGCCTTCCCCCTGCTTGATCATTAAACTGACTACGGTGCGCAAATACTTTTGTTTTAGGGTTAAGCATATTGACAACTCTTGTGGGATCTGGCAAGTGTTCTAAAACATCGACTGCCCAAAATAAATCTGCTTCAGGTAACTCTGTCAATGTTTCAACATCAATAAACTTTCCTTCTAAGTTTCTTTTATTCAAACGCCATTGCAAAAAATCAGTGGTCGGAGAGATATAGTCAACCATAAAAGTTGGAATACCACTTTCAATCAAAAAAAGACTGTCTGTCCCGACACCGCATCCGTAATCTATCACAGAGTCCAACTTAAATTTTTTCAAGAGTTTTTGAAGTTCTTTTGAAAATGGTTCTCTATCTCCGCTTTCATGCCATATAACTAAATTGAAAAGATAGTTTTGTGTAGTTTTATAAAATTCAGCTATTTCTGATGATGTTGTTGGATTTTTTTTATTCCATTCCTTTGCCAGCGCCCAAGATGAATCAAAATACTCCTTGAATGAATCTCCAAGATATTCTTTAAGTTCAAGTAATCCTTTACCTAATTCAGCATTGTCCCATCTTACTTTATTCCAAAGGTCCCAGCAAATCTTACAACTATCGAGGTGTTCTTTACTCAATTGAGGAATATAAAAGCCTTTATGCTTATTGACTAAGAAAAACTTTAATTCTCGCTCATTATAATGTCTTTTTATACCCAGAAACATAAGAGGGATATTATACACCATAAATACATAGAACGTTATCCCTTAAGTTCGCAATGGAATCCGCGCACCTCAGTACAAGAGGTAAAATATGCGGA